>DATGSY010000127.1:0-3019 GCA_035302125.1 Atopostipes sp. | reverse complement strand
CCATCATAAATACAAGCGGTATATTGATCATCTCCGACTTTTCTTAACGTATGATCAACTTTCGTACATTCTTCGGTTGCAAATGGACATCTTGGTGTAAAACGGCAGCCTTTTGGTAAATTAATTTGGTCAGGAACCTCATCATCTACATCCATTCGATCTCGAACAACATCTGGGTCTGCAACAGGCACAGCAGATAGTAATGTTTTGGTATATGGGTGCTGTGGATCTTCAATAACTTCTTCAATCGAACCAATTTCAACAATTTTACCTAAATACATAATGGCAATTCGATCGCATAAGTATTTAATGGTAGATAAATCATGAGATATATAAAGCATCGTCATTCCTTTTTCGTCTCTTAATCGCTGTAATAAATTCAAAATTCCAGCGCGTATCGAAACGTCTAACATTGAGACAGGTTCATCAGCCACAATAAACTTTGGATCGTTAACAATTCCTCGAGCAATCGCAATTCTTTGTCGCTGTCCCCCACTCAATTCATGAGGATACCTATATAAATATTCTTCTGCTGGACGTAATTCTGCCGTTTCTAAAGCTTCAATGACTCGTCTTTTAATTTCTTCAGGATCTTTTATTCCTTGAATAATTAACGGTTCACCAATTGTTGTTAAAATATCGTATCTTGGATTCAATGTTTCATAAGGATCCTGGAAAATCATTTGAATATCTTTACGAAATTGTTTCATATCTCGACGATCAAGTTCTGAAATATTTTTATCAATAACAACGACTTCGCCACTTGTTGGATCTTGCAATTTAAGTAGAATCTCTCCTGTTGTAGATTTTCCTGATCCACTTTCACCAGCTAAACCGAGTATTTCTCCTTCTCTAATTACAAAAGAAATATCATCAATTGCGCGTACTTTTTTATCGCTTTTAGAAAACAACCCTTTACTTACGTCGTAATGCTTTTTTAGGTTTTTAACATCGATAAAATTTGCTTGATCGGGTGATTGATTTTGAGCAGTTTCTTTACTTTTAGTTACATGTTTACCCATTTGTTAGTCCTCCTTTCGTTAATTTCCAATTCGTTCTTCAAGATTAATCCATGTATCTGGATCTGCTGCTTTTTCTCGGAATTCTTCAACTTTATCTGTATAATGACAAGCGACAAAATGATCTTCTTCAACCTCAACTAGCGGAGGTGTTTCGTGACATTTTTCAGTTGCAAACGGACATCTATCTTTAAAGCGACAGCCTGGTTCTGGATTAATTAAATTCGGTGGTGAACCTGGAATAGATACGAGTTGCTCATCCATTTCGTTAATACTTGGAAAGGCTTTTTGTAAACCTAATGAATATGGATGATACGGGTCTTTAAAGAAATCTCTTCGCGTAGCTTTTTCCATCACGCGTCCACCATACATAACGATAATAGTAGTACATGTTTCAGATACGACAGAAATATCATGCGTAATAAATACCATTGATGTATTCATTTGTTGTTGCAATTGAATAATTTGATGTAAGATGCGATCTTGAACAACGACATCAAGCGCAGTTGTCGGTTCATCTGCAATAATTAATGGGGGATTATGTACTAATGCCATCGCAATAATCGCCCGTTGCTTCATTCCACCACTCATTTGGTGTGGATAGTCCTCTAATCTTTTTTCATCTAAATTAACAAGCTTAAACACTTCTTTGGCTCGTTCTCGAGCTTGCTCACGTGTCGCATCTGAATGAGCTTGGATAGCTTCAATAATCTGATCGCCTACCCGGTAAACAGGGTTAAGGGCGTTCATCGCACTTTGAGCTATCATTGCTATGTTTTTCCAACGTAATTGTCTAATTTCTTCATCAGATAATTTAACTAAGTCAGTTCCTTTGAATATAATTTCACCATTTGATATTTCACCATTATCTGGCAATAAACGCATCAGCGCTTTTGCTAATGTTGTTTTACCGCAACCACTTTCCCCAACAAGGCCTATACGTTCGCCTTGTTCTAGAGTGAAATTTATATCTTGAACAGCTTCTAAAGTACCTTCTGAAGTATGATAATCAATGTTCAGATTTTTAACCTCTAAAATTTTTGTCAAGGTTATCTCCTCCTCAATCTAGGGTTAACGACTTCTTCCAAGGCACGTGCGACGAAGAAAACAGCAACTAACAATAAAATAATTGCTAATCCTGGCGGAATGACCCACCACCATGCAGATCTTGAATGACCAGTTGAGAAGTTTTCTTGCAATATTTGTCCCCAACTTGTAACTGCCGGGTCACCAAATCCTAAGAAAGCGACTGACGCTTCAGCAGTAATTGCCCAGTTTACCATAAAAGCCATTTCTAATAGAGCTAATGGAATTACACCTGGTAAAATATATTTAAACATTATTCTAGCATGACCTGCACCAACAACTCTCGCTGCTTTAACAAAAGGCCTTTCAACAATTGAAAGAACTTGTGATCTTACCAAACGCGCGACTGTACGCCAAGAAAGGAATGATACCGCAAGAATGATATTCCACAAGCTTGGTTTTAATAAGGCAACTAATACAATGACGAATGGGATAAATGGTATAGAATAAAATATATCTACTATTCTCATAATGATTGAATCAATCCAACCGCCAAAATACCCCGATATAACACCGACTGCTGTTCCGACAACTGTTACTAATGTCGCCGCAATAATTCCTACAATCATTGCTGTTTGTGAACCTTTAACAACTTGACTAAATATATCTTTACCGACGTTCGTCGTACCAAATAAATGATCTTTAGATGGTTTTTCTAATTTAACAATTTCTCCGGATTCATCACGCAACATTTCGTTTACATCATAAGGTGCAATATAATCAGCAAACAGCGCCATTACAACGAACATAATGATAATAATCAAGCCAACTAGTGCTAACTTATCATTTTTAACATTTTTTAAAAACATTACAAACATATTCGACGATTTTTGTTCTTTATCTGAAGCTTTTTCTTGCTCATTTTGATCTGTTACTTCTGCCAATTTAACTCACCCCTATTCTTCTATTTATAA
>DATGSY010000126.1:0-9131 GCA_035302125.1 Atopostipes sp. | reverse complement strand
TATGCGCCTGTAACTGGTGAAGTGACTGTCACTATGGATTCTGGACATGCTGTTGGGTTAACGAGTGAGAACGGTGGAGAAGTATTGATTCACGTTGGGTTAGACACTGTTGAATTGGCTGGAGAAGGCTTTGTTTCCCATGTTGAAAAAGGCGACAAAGTGACCGCTGGGGATTTACTCATCGAAGCGGATGTCGATTTCATTAAGGAAAAAGGCTATGACCCGACAACCATTATTGTTGTTACCAACACGACGGAATACGCAGGAATTAAAACAACGGACAACACATCCATCTCACATTCGGATGAATTGCTTGAATTGATTCCAACAACTAATTAATTAATATAAAAGAAAAGATTCATAGAGTGTTGATAGACCTTAGCGTTTATCAACACTTTTTCTTTCCCTATTTCTTGTCAAATGACGGCGTTCTGTCGTTCTCTTAAGAATTCAGCAAAATTTCAACTATACGCATAGGTTAACTTGAAAATCTGTGCTATTATAATAGTATTGATTCAAAATATAAACGAATGATTGAAATAAACAAACTTAAAACGAAAACCATTCATTAGAGGTGAATTCATTGAGCAAGAATACAGTGACTGTACAAGAAATGATTCAAGATATGCCGTATATTAAAGTCGCTTCCGGTGAAGAATTTTTAAATCGACAAATTGTTGGAAGTGATTTATCTCGACCGGCGATTGAACTCACAGGATATTTTGATTTTTATCCGAAGAAACGCGTTCAGTTATTTGGTGAAACAGAGATTTCATTTATTCGACGGATGACATCAGAAGAAAGAAAAATTATCTTTAAGCGCATGTGTCAGCCAGAAACGCCTGCTTTTCTAATTTCAAGAGGTCAGGATGTGCCGGAGGAATTAACCGAAGTTGCAACAAAAGCCGAAATACCAGTACTGGTTTCGCATCGTACAACCACACGTCTTTCAGCAAATGTCACGAACTTTTTAGAAGAACACTTATCTGAGCGAATGAGCCAGCATGGTGTTTTTATGGACATTTATGGGATGGGTGTTTTAATCATTGGAGAATCGGGCATCGGTAAATCAGAAACCGGCTTAGAATTGATTCAAAGAGGGCACCGTTTGGTTGCAGATGATCGAGTCGAGCTGTACATGATGGACGAGAGCCGTATTATTGGAGAAGCACCAGACATTTTACGTCATTTAATTGAAATTCGTGGCGTGGGCGTAATCGATATCGCCAATATGTTCGGTGTCGGAGCAGTCCGTGATTCTCAGATTCTTGATGTTGTCATCAATCTAAAGCATTGGGACAGTGATGAAAGTTATGACCGTCTTGGCAACAATGTAGAAATGAAACGGTTCTTTAATGTGGATATTCCAATGTTGACGATTCCTGTTCGTGTAGGACGTAACTTAGCAACCATCACGGAAGTGGCAGCCATGAATATTCGCGCCAAACAAATGGGTTATGATGCGACGGCAAAATTCGAAGCGAATCTAACGAAATTAATTGAAGACAACTCAAGAGATTTTAGAGAACGAGAAGTTTAGTCAACACAATTTCAAAATTAAATCATGTAGAAGGTGAAAGAATGTTCAACCAAATTATGGCGATTGACCCCATAGCTATAGAATTGGGGCCGTTTCAAGTGGCTTGGTACGGTGTCATTATCGTAGCGGCTATGATATTAGCCATTTACTTAACAACCAAAGAAGCAGAAAAAAGAGGAATCTCTGAAGATTTTATTATCGATACGGCTTTTTGGACGATACCGATTGCGATCATCGGTGCACGTTTGTATTATGTGCTTTTTGAACTCGGTTATTATTTAAATAACCCCTTACAAATCTTTGCGATTTGGGAAGGCGGTTTGGCGATATACGGGGGAATTATTGCTGGATTTTTAACATTTTATTATCGAAGTAAAAAGCATAACATCCCCATTTTACTCTTAACGGATATCGTCGCGCCTTATTTATTGCTGGCTCAATCGATCGGACGTTGGGGAAACTTTATCAACCAAGAAGCGCACGGAGGCGAAGTGAGCCGTCAATTTTTAGAAAATTTAATGCTGCCGGAATTCATTATTGAGCAAATGAATATCGGTGGAACATATTACCATCCAACATTTTTATACGAATCAGTTTGGAGTCTCATCGGGGTCGTCGTCATTTTACTGATACGAAACCGGGAGAAATTCTTGCTTCGAGGAGAAACAACCGCTGCTTATCTTATTTGGTATGGCGTCGGGCGCTTCTTCATCGAAGGCATGCGTACGGATAGTTTATATTTAGGGCCGATTCGAGTGTCCCAACTGTTATCCGCCTTACTGGTGCTATTTGGAATTGCATTTATCATTTACCAGCGAAAGTATAAATATCCAACGCCACCGTATTACACAGATGGTATGGTACCTGAAAAGGAATTTGCGAAGAAAAAAGCGGAGTATGAGAAGAAGAAGAAATAAACTGGATGTGTCGTTATTCTTTAGGAGGATTTTGTAGTGGATCAACAGCAACAAAGAAAAGTGGCGGTTTTAGGGGCAGGATCATGGGGCATGGCTCTCTCGAAAGTCTTGACTGAAAATGGGCATGACGTGAACGTATGGTCACGACCTGAGGGTATTTCCGTCGTCAATGAAATCAACGAGCACCATACAAATACAAAATATTTTAAGGATATTGTGTTTCCTGAAACAATCACTGCAACGACAGATTTAAAAGCGGCCATTGAAGACCGTGATATTATTGTCCTTGTGATTCCAACAGTAGGTATTCGGTCACTAGCCAAACAGTTAAATGACTTGATTACTGAACCGAAAATTATTGTTCATGCCTCAAAAGGTCTAGAACAAGGAACCCATCAACGGATTTCTACTATTATTGAAGAAGAAATTGATGAAGAAAAACGAAGAGGTGTGGTGGTCTTATCCGGACCAAGTCATGCAGAAGAAGTTGTGGTACAAGATTTAACGAGTGTGACTTCCGCCAGTGAAAATGAAGAAGTTGCTGAAATCATTCAATATTTATTTATGAACGATTATTTTAGAGTTTACCGAAACACCGATGTGATTGGTGTTGAACTGGGCGCTGCTTTAAAGAATATTATTGCTTTGGGCGCAGGCTGCTTGAAAGGTCTTGGTTATGGAGACAATGCGATTGCGGCTTTAGTGACTCGAGGCCTTGCTGAAATTTCACGTTTAGGGATTGCTTTAGGCGCAGAACCTCGAACCTTTATGGGGATGAGTGGAGTCGGCGATTTGATTGTCACTTCTACCAGTGAGCATTCCAGAAACTGGCGTGCAGGAAAATTAATCGGTGAAGGCTATGATAAAGAAGCCGTACAAAAAGAGATTGGCATGGCGATTGAAGGTCTATCGACAGTTGTTGCAGCAAAAGAGTTAGCTGAGAAATGCAACATTGAAATGCCGATTACCGAAGCGATTTACAAAGTCGCCTATGAAGATGCGGATGTCTCCGAGACAGTCCTTGATTTAATGCGCCGTGAAGGGAAAGCAGAATAATCGTCTACATTTGTAAGCAATATATTCGTCAAATGACGTCAAAGTCTGTATAATAGTAATACTGCAAATGGAGCAGAATATTTGCGAAGTATCTCGAAGTTTTAGAAAAGACTATAGTTATAAGTTAGGAAGGTTTAAATGGAAAAAGAAATGCAAGATACAATTTATGATGTAATCGTCATCGGGGCTGGACCGGGTGGAATGACTGCGGCACTTTATGCTTCAAGAGCGGATTTATCGACATTATTAATTGAACGCGGTGTGCCTGGTGGACAATTAATTAATACAGCAGAAGTTGAAAACTATGCAGGGTTCAAATCTATAAAAGGTCCTGAGCTCGCAAACAATATGTATGAAGGAGCGACCCAATTCGGTGCTGAATATACATTTGGCGATGTGCGAGAAATCATCGATGGAAAAGAATATAAACAAGTAGTGACATCCAATGAGATTTTTAAAGCACGTGCGGTCATTATTTCAACTGGAGCCGAACATAAAAAATTAGGTATTCCTGGAGAAAGTAAATTAAATGGTCGCGGTGTTTCTTACTGTGCAGTGTGTGACGGAGCTTTCTTCCGTGATCGACCACTTGTCGTTGTTGGTGGAGGAGACTCCGCCGTTGAAGAAGGGACTTACTTGACGCAATTCGCAAGTGAAGTCACAATTATTCACCGTCGTGATGAATTACGTGCACAAAAAATCTTACAAGATCGCGCATTCAGCAACGATAAAGTGAACTTCATCTGGGACACGGTTGTCGAAGAAATTCAAGGCGACAACAATGTTCAATCGCTTCAGTTACGTAATGTAAAAACAGGAGAAGTTTCTGAATTAGACGCAGACGGTGTATTTATTTATATTGGATTAATTCCAAATACCAAAGCGTTCGAAAACTTAGGCATTACTGACGAAGAAGGTTGGATTGTGACCGACAATAAAATGGAAACATCCGTCCCTGGTATCTTTGCAGTCGGTGACGTGCGAGACACGGTATTACGTCAAATTGCAACAGCAGTCGGCGATGGTTCAATCGCTGGAGATGCCGCTTATAAATACATTGAAGCTCTTAAAGAAGAGCTTGCAGTTAAAGAAGAAGTAAAATAATTCAAAAACGTTTATAAAGAAACACCTAGTGCCAAGCACTAGGTGTTTTTACTTACTTAAGATCTTAAGATTTTTTCGTTCGACGAAAATTTCACCTGAAATTTTCCACATCTGATGTAGAAGGTTGAAATTTGCGTGGGCAAATTTCGACATTTTAGTTTTTATTGTTTCCAATTTGAATTTCATAACAACAAATTTTATTTATTGTTATCTATTCGAATTATGTAACAATAAAAAGAATTTAACGTTTTAAAACAGAATTTCGTAACAATAAAATTTATTCATCGTTTTTTATTTGATTTAAGTAACGATAAATTTATTTTGTTGTTTTAAGATTAAATTACGTAACAATAAAACTGAATTTCATATATTTTAAAAAATAATAGGATTACATTGGGCCGTCAATAATTTTAAACTTGGGGATTTGAAATTCAAATGTATCGTAAATCCTTAAGAAAGGCAGTCCAGGATTAACTGTCTTAGAGCTTCTATAGGTCCCATCTTTTTTAAAGTATTTCCTAAGAATATGTCGTATGTTAGAACGAGAAACGGAATCTCCAAAGAATTCAACCAACTCCGTAGTGGTCAGATTCCGGTCAAAATGCATGACCCCATACTCGCAAATGGTTCGAACGAGGGCTTCGTCTCGCGATTCGTGCATGCCACATCGACAGCTCACATATTTCTTACCAATCTTTACATCGAACCTTCCACAGTAAACACATTTTATTCCGGGTGTAATGTTATCTTTTAATTGTGCTGTCAAATTTTCAGCTGGGTATAAATGGTGGATTTCATACGGACGCAAAGCGGCTAATACATCATTCACATCTAATGGCTTCCCTTGAAAATAGCGTTCTGTTTGTTTAATGTCCCAAATGAAATCTTTTAATTGATTGCGAACAAGTATATTTAAATCAGGGACCTCGTCATAAATCGCAATTTGACTATTTGATCCAATAAAAATGAGGGTAGTTAAAATATTTGGAGCGGGATACATCTCTTTAAAAATGGCGTTCATACTAATTCCTGTATTTAACCCTTGAGTAACTGGATGTTTCCCAAGCTTTATTCCGTTGTTTATGCCGACATTCTCCTTGAGCACAAAGGTTCCGGAATAGTTTTTTACTTCAAAAGGATATAGACCTGCTCGAGTCACCAACAAAACATCGCATTCAAAACCGCCAAAAAAGTTCAGCCATACATTCTGTAATACGACCCAGTGCTTCTCACTATACTCTTCTAGATATTCGAGTAAAATCCGCTCGCCTTCAAAACCGCTTTTAAGCTTCAAATAGTCATTTCTAAATTTTTGAGCATTCACTAATCCCCCTCTCAGATTCAATTCTGTTAAAACTTCAAGCCGAGTGGGCAGCTTGCTTTCTATCACTTGTAAATCCGTCATCAGTAGTTCCATAAAATATCACCTCATTATTAATATTGTCGAAATATTCAAAAAACCACGAAATTATTTTTTCTTTTTTAAAAAACACGCACAACCGCGGTCATTTCACCAAAAGTAAGAGCTTCATCTACAAAATCCACAGAAATGTCTTTGGAAATATGCGAACGCTGTCAAAAATGCTATAATGAATTCAAGAAATGAAAAATTAGAAAGAGGGATTCAGATGAGCTGGGAGACTACATACCAACAGTGGAATGATTTTGAACATTTGGATGCTGAAATCCGAAAAGACTTAGATAATCTCCAAGGAAACGAAGAGGAATTAGAAGACGCTTTTTATACTGATCTTGAATTTGGTACGGCAGGGATGCGTGGAGTGATTGGTGCAGGGACCAATCGAATGAACGTATACACAGTTCGCCAAGCGACAGAAGGTTTGGCTCGATTTATTGAAAAACGAGGAGAAGAAGCGAAAAAACGAGGCGTGGTCATTGCCTATGATTCACGGCACAAATCGCCTGAATTTTCATTAGAAGCCGCTAAAACTCTAGGGAAGCATGGCATTAAGACTTATTTATTCGAAAGTTTACGAGCAACGCCTGAACTTTCCTTTGCGGTACGTCATCTCAACACATTTGCTGGAATCATGATGACAGCCAGCCATAACCCGCCAGAGTACAATGGGTATAAAGTCTACGGAGAAGATGGGGGACAGTTTCCGCCGGCAGAAGCAGGCGAGTTGACCGAATACGTCCGCCAAGTTGTAAATAGTTTAGAAATCGAAGTGTTGGAAAAAGAAGAATTGGTCGACCAAGGCCTGCTCGAGATGATTGGCGAAGAAGTGGACCAAGCTTATTTAGAGAAGCTAGATACCGTAAATATTGACCGCGAGTTAATCGAACGAAACAAAGATTTAAGTATCGTATTCTCACCTCTGCATGGAACGGCAACAATGATTGGTTCAAGAGCCTTAGAAAATGCCGGCTTTGATAACGTGACGCTCGTTCCGGAACAAGCAAAACCCGATCCTGATTTTACAACGGTGAAATCACCAAACCCAGAAGACCCGGATGCTTTTGAATTATCGATCGAACTTGGAAAAGAAATCGATGCGGAAATTTTGATTGCGACGGATCCGGATGCCGACCGTCTTGGAATGGCGACTCTGTTAGACAATGGCGAATACGAAGTATTAACCGGAAATCAAATTGCTGCACTCATTGTGGACTACTTGTTGAAAGCTTACGAAAAACAAGGGACACTCCCAGAAAATGGCGCGATTTTAAAATCCATTGTGTCCAGTGAAATGCCAGCAATTATCGCTGAAAAATCTGGTGTATATACGGTGAATGTTTTAACGGGATTCAAATTCATCGCTGAAAAAATTAAAGAGTATGAAAAAACAAATGATAAACAATTCCTCTTTGGATTCGAAGAAAGTTATGGTTACTTGCTTGAACCATTCGTGCGCGATAAAGATGCAATTCAAGCACTGCTGATCCTAGCTGAAATTGCCGCTTATTATAAAGAACAAGACAAGACTTGCTACGACGGCTTGCAAGAGCTCTTTAAAGAGCATGGTTACTTCAAAGAAAAAACCATTTCCATTACCATGAGTGGAATTACAGGAGCCGAACGAATTAAAGAATTGATGCTTTCGCTTCGAGAAAACACGCCGGAATCCTTTGGCGATATTCAAGTCAAAACCACTGAAGACTATTTAGAAAGCACTACATCCTCATCTGATGGGACGACTGGAACTATCGATTTTGATAAAGCGGATGTCTTGAAATACTATCTAGAAGATGGCAGTTGGATTGCCGCTCGTCCATCCGGTACAGAACCTAAAATCAAGTTCTACATTGGTGCAGTCGCTGATACCCAAGCAGAAGTTGACCAAAAAGTAGAAGCTTTTGAAACAAGTATTAACGAATACATTGAAGACTAAACACCTACACTCATTAAAACTTACAGCTAAAAAAAGCTGTAAGTTTTTTCTTTGCTTTCATTTGAAAAAAGTTTGATTATTCACTGATTTTAAACAAAATGTAATGAAATGATACGCCCGGATGTGTTATGATAATGAAAGAGCTAAATGAACGAAATAAGCTTTTAATGGAGTGATCAACGTGACAAACAATATGGATCTTGTCATTATTACAGGAATGAGTGGAGCGGGCAAAACCGTTGCAGTTCAAAGTTTTGAAGATATGGGCTATTACTGTATAGATAATATGCCGCCCAATTTAGTACCAACCTTTTTAAAATTAGTGCAAGGTGTACACAAGTTTGACAAATTAGCTCTCGTGATGGACTTGCGTTCACAACTATTTTTCCAAGAAATTTATGATGCAATAGAATATGTAGAAGACAAAACTTCAATCGAAAGTCGAATTCTCTTCTTGGATGCAACGGATGAAGAACTCGTTTCACGCTACAAAGAAACTAGACGATCACATCCCTTAGCCAAACAAGGACGAACCATCGATGGCATTGAAGAAGAACGTAATTTTTTAAATAAAATTCGCATGCGTGCCAGCGAATATATCGATACTTCAGATACAACTCCTCGAGAACTTCGACAACAATTAATGGACACATTTGGCGAAAAAGATGCAGAACCGTTTCGTGTAGAATTGGTATCCTTTGGTTTCAAAAATGGTATACCGATTGACGCAGATATTGTCATGGATGTTCGCTTCTTGCCAAATCCTTATTACGACGAAGAGCTAAGAGAGTTACGAGGAACTGACAAAGCCGTTTATGACTTTGTTATGCGCCAACCAGAAACAGAAGACTTCTATAAGAAATTTATGGACTTAATCACATATGCGTTACCGGGTTACCGGAGAGAAGGAAAGAGTAGTTTAACGATTTCCATTGGTTGTACAGGTGGACACCATCGTTCCGTCGCCTTAATCGAAAGAATGGCGAAACAAATTGAAGCGATGGGCTATCCGGTAAACATCACGCATCGTGATATTAATGTCATTAAAGAATCAAAGGTGAGATCATGAAAATATACCGTCCTAAACGAACACGGCCAAAAATAACGGTAATTGGCGGTGGGACTGGACTGCCTGTTATTTTGAGCAGTTTAAAAAACAAA
>DATGSY010000125.1:0-3893 GCA_035302125.1 Atopostipes sp. | reverse complement strand
TATGACCGAGAATTAATTCTTGACTAACCGTATTTTCCATAGTTATTACTCCTCAATTTTCAAAAATGTTTATAGTCATCAGTGTATCATATTCTAAAATGAATCACAGGATTTTTATCTCGAAAACTTCAAAGAATAAATTGTACTATACATTTTAGATAGTTGTGTAACAAAACTACTCAGATTTTCTTTCAATAAAATACATAAAGGAATTCAATTAATTTGCCCACAAGCATAACATACATAGGATATTTTTGTTATACTAGTTGTGGTATGGAATTTTCATTCATTTTTGATGAAATTACACAGTAGAGAATAAATAAATCAATATATACAAAAATTATTATTTGAACACATGCTTGGAGGAAACGGTATGAGCCCTTTACAAATTTCTTTGATTGTAATTATAGTTTTAATCGCAGTAACCGCATTGATTACATACTTTGTCCGAAATAAGTATTATAGTCAGATTGATGAATTAGATCAAGAAAAAAATGAAGTATTAAAACAAGCGCCTTATGATGAATTAAAAGAAGTGGCTGAATTAAACATCTCTGGACAATCGAATGAGTTGCGTGAATCCTTAGAAAAGAAATGGCGTGAGATAGAAACCGTCAAGTACCCGAGATTAGAAAATCATTTATTTGATGCAGAACAGGCGACCGATCGTTATCGATTGCCCGAGTCGAAAAGAAGTCAAGAAGCTGCAGAAGAAGCCATTGAAGAAATTAATGCTGAAATTAGCGAGTTAAAAGAAGCCCTTACGGAATTAATTGAGCGTGAGCAAGCGAATTTGGAAAAAATTGATGTCATTAAGAAAAGATACCATGAAGTTCGTAAATCTTTGTTGGCTTACAGTTTTTCTTTTGGGCCAGCTTCTGAAACCTTTGAAGACAAACTTCAGTTAATGGAGGATGATTTTACTGAATTTTCATCACTCACTGTCTCCGGTGACCATGAAGAGGCAAACAAAATAGTTGAAAAACTTAGCGAAAGTATCCAAAAAACGGAAGAAGAAATGGAAATTATTCCTCCTCTTTTAGATAAAATAACAGAGGTGTATGAGGAGCAAATTGTGGATCTGCGCCAAGGGTATGACAGTATGATAGAAAATGGCTATCTATTTCCACAAGACACCATTCTAGAGGATATCGAGCAGTTAAAAGAAGAAAAAGAAGAAATCTATGATTATATCCGAGATTTAGATTTGGATAAAGCGCAAGAAGCCTCAGATACTTTAGGTGAACATATTGATCAATTGTATGACAAAATGTTGTTAGAGACAGAAGCAGAACCTAAAGTTGCGGATTTATTGGAAGATACTAAACGCGGTTTGTACTTTTTACAAGATGAAAATCGACGCTTAAATCATGCAGTTAATCGTCTCTCGCAAAGTTATGTATTGGTCCATAACGAATCAACGATTATTTCAAGATTAGAAGATCATATTAAATCAAACAAAGAAGAGTTCGAGCGAATAAATGAACGATTAAAAGAAAAAAACATTCCGTTTTCAGTGGCTTACGAGCAACTGGACGAGATGTTTAATCATTTGGACCATTTAAATGACGAATACAATAAAGTCTCTGAGTATCTGGAAAGCTACCGAGCTGAAGAGATGGCATTGAAAGACGATCTTTACAAAATGGAACAAGCGATGTATGAGATGAAACGCCAAGTAGAAAATGAACGGTTACCTGGGTTACCAGAGGATTACTTAGAATTGTTTTTCTCAACAACTGAACGAATTGAAAAACTTTCAGCTGAACTTTCCCGACCAAAAATTCAATTGATTGAGATTCGACGAATGCACAAAATGTGTGAAGAAGATGTCGCTCAGTTGAAAGAAATGACTCAAGAAGTGATTCGACAAGTGGAGCTTTTGGAACGAACGTCACAAAGACTCTACCGATACAAAGATTCTCATAAAGGTGTTTTAGAAACCATTCGCTACAGTGAGTCGCTTTTTTCTGACGATTATGATTACGATACAGCTCTAAAACTTGTACGTGAAAAATTAGAAAATGTCGATCCGGGAACTTATGAAGAAGTGGTCGCTGATTACGAAGAAGAAACGCTTCGAGAAAATTAAATGAAAAGCTGGGACATACGATATTTGAAGATGTAGATAAGCCATAAAATCTATTTCACAGAATGTCGATTTGTCCTAGCTCTTTTTATGTGTAAAAGCGCCAGCTAAAAAGAATAAAAGATAAAAAACTGTTCAAATCGTGAAGAATGTATGGTAGTATTTACGATCGTATTGAGAATTCAAAGGATGTTTTAAACATGATTTATTTTGACAACAGCGCTACAACTAAAGTATCTGATACTGTATTACAAACTTATAAACAAGTAAGTGAAAATTATTTTGGAAATCCATCGAGTTTACACAAATTGGGGAACGTCACTTCACAACTTTTACAACAGTCAAGAACCCAAATCGCGAACACGCTTGGCGTTCAGTCAGGTGAGATTTATTTTACGAGTGGCGGTACAGAAGGCGACAACTGGGTCATCAAAGGTACAGCCATAGAAAAAGCTCGTTTTGGAAAGCATATGATTACAACAAGTGTGGAGCATCCAGCTGTTTATGAATCGATGCAGCAACTCGAGGCCTTAGGCTGGGAAATCACTTATTTACCTGTAAATGATGAAGGTGTCATTTCAGTGGAGGACTTGAAAAAAGCCATTCGTAAAGACACGGTGCTTGTATCAGTGATTGCTGTAAACAATGAAGTCGGGAGTATGCAGCCTCTTGATGAAATTAGTGAGGTATTAAAAGATTATCCATCGATACATTTTCATGTGGATGCTGTGCAGGCATTAGGATTAATCGATCTTCCTTTAGGAAAAGACAGCAGAATTGATTTTGCTGTGTTTTCTGGGCATAAATTTAAAGCGCCTCGTGGGATAGGATTTGTTTATGCAAAAGAAGGACGTCAATTGGCGCCCCTGCTGACAGGCGGCGGACAAGAAAAGAGTATGCGTAGTGGAACAGAAAATTTACCGGCTATCGCAGCTATGGCTAAAGCTGTCCGACTAACGTTTGAAAAAGCAGAAGAAAAGCAAGACCATTTAAGAAAATTACAAACTAAACTGAGAAACTATTTTGATGAAAAAGACAAAGTTACTATTTTTTCGCCAAAAGGACATGCTCCACATATTTTATGCTTTGGAATCGAAGGGATCCGCGGGGAAGTTACCGTCCATGCATTAGAAGAAAAAGAAATTTACATTTCTACCACTAGTGCCTGTTCGAGCCGGGCATTAGATGTGGAATCGAGTACACTGCATGCGATGGGTGTCCCAAAGAATATTGCAGAAACAGCGAATCGCGTCAGCTTTTCTGCCTCTAATACAGAAGAAGAAGTAGACAAATTTATGCAGGTTTTTGATGAACTACTCGAGAAGTTCGAAGTCATTAATGCTTAAAATGAAAAAATGAGATAAAAGAAGCAAGTCATAAAATTCAGAAGAATCAAGAATACAGGAGTGATCTTAGAATATGAAACCCACACAAATTATGATTCGATACGGCGAGTTGTCGACGAAAGGGAAAAATATTAACTACTTTATCGATAAGCTTGGCCGTAATGTAAAAAATGCATTAGAAGGTTCCTATCCGAATGTTGACGTCAGCTGGTTCCGCGACCGTATGTATGTGGAACTGAACGGAGAATCTTCAGATGAAGTGGTTGAACGTCTACAAGATATTTTCGGAATCCAAACCATTTCGCCAGTGATTGAAGTTGAAAAGTCTTTAGAAGCCGCTGAAGAAGCAGCGATTGAAATTGTTCGACCATTTACAGAAGAAGCAAAAAGTTTTAAAATCAACACAAAACGTGCAGACCATGAGTTTGAACATGACACCATGGCGATGAACCGTGCGC
>DATGSY010000124.1:0-2896 GCA_035302125.1 Atopostipes sp. | reverse complement strand
CACATAAGGATCTTCGCCATACAGCCAAGTACTTAAAGCCGTGATCGCAAACAACACACCGCGAGGGTTATCTTCAGAAATGGCAGCTTCTTTTGTTTCAAAGGTGATTTTGTTTAAAGCGGCTTGAATTAAATCTTGGTCGATACCTTCTTGGACTAATTTTTCCAGTGTTTCAACGACCACTTCGTTGAATTTCGTCATTTTATCGGTATCTGAGTATTTTGCGGATACAAAGAATGCTGTTGGATATCCTAATTCCGCAGATCCACCGTCAACGTCGCCGCCAATATCGGCATCCAATAACGCTTTTTTCAAAGGCGATTGGTTGTTTCCTAATAGAATTTCTTCCAACACTTTCAAGCCAAAACCGTCTAAAGGTTCGGTAGGATCTGCCGCATGCCATGCGATAGCGAGATAATCTTTATCGGTCGGATCATCGCCTGCTGTAATGGAATACGAATCTGTAAATTCAGTGGCTTCTGGCGCAACAATATCAAATTCTAAATCAACAGATTCAACCGGTTCACCGCTATTCGAGAAGTATTCTTCTAAATCTTCAAACGCCGCTTCGATATCCAAGTCCCCATATAAAATGGTTAACGAATTTGAAGGGTGATAGTATTTTTGATGATACGCTACAAAGTCTTCTTGCGTCAATCCAGGAATCGCCGCCGGATCTCCACCGGATTCATAGCGGTAGATGCTATTTGGGTAGAGTTGAGCAGAAATTTGCTGGTAAAGTTGGCGTTCAGGTGAACCGAATGCACCCTTCATCTCATTGTAGACAACCCCTTTGTAAATTAAATCATCTTCAGGATCTTCTAAATGATAATGCCAACCTTCCTGTGCTAAAATTTGCGGATCTTCAATAAACAAAGGCTGAAAAACAGCATCCAAATAAACGCCCATTAAATGTCTGAAGTCTTTTTGATTGGTCGATGCGACCGGATAGATTGTTTTGTCCGAAAACGTCATCGCATTGACAAATGTATTGAGTGACCCTTTAATTAGTTCAACAAAAGGTTCTTTTGACGGATATTTTTTTGAACCATTTAAAACCGAATGCTCTAAAATATGGGTAATCCCGTTGTCATTATAAGGCGGTGTTTTGAACCCTATCGTGAAAGCCTTATTCGGGTCCTCATTTTTAAAGTATAAAACTTGTGCTTTTGTTTCTTCATGTTCATATAAAATACCTGTCGATTGAATATCTGGTAATTCATGTGTCTCAATTTCTTTAAAAACCATTCTTTCGCTCCCTTTCAAAATACAATTGTATTATTAACCATTTTCTCATGAATCACTTAAATATGCATTTAATTCCTCATAAATCTAAAAAATATTTAAAAACCGTCTTTTTTTTAGGGAGGTCATTTGCGAAGCGGAAAGGGGAGAGCAAGGAAATCTGTAATCGAGTGTTAGAATATGATAAAATAAAGAATGAAAAGTACGGGAAGGTACTAGAAATTGGAGTGACGGAAAATGAAGGTACTCGCGTTTGATACTTCGAATCAGCCGTTAAGTGTGGCGGTTATCGAAGATGAAATCTTATTGACCGAACAAACGATAAATATTAAAAGAAACCATAGTATTCAATTGATGCCGGCGATTGAAGAAGCGCTCAAACAATCAAAATTATCACTGGAAGAAATTGATCGCATTGCGGTGGCTTCGGGGCCTGGTTCATATACGGGTTTACGCATCGCCATTACTATCGCAAAATCGCTTGCTTGGACGAAAAACATTGAGTTGGTGGGGATTTCCAGTCTGAAATTGATTGCAGCGAATAGTTTTGGCCAACCAGGAGACTTGATTGTTCCCTTGTTTGATGCCAGACGTCAAAATATTTACACGGGTCTTTATACCAGAGACAAAGAAGACCAATTGGTGGCTGTAACTGAAGAAAGACATATAGCGGCAGAGCAGTGGGCGGAAGCCATCGCAGAAAAAGCATATGATCAGCCGATTGAACTGATTGGAGCGGATGCGCCCACATTTTTTGAAGTGTTTAAAGAGAAATTAGGCGATCAAGTGAAACTTGCAAGACCAGAACAACACCTTCCACGGGCTGCTGTTTTAGCTTTTCTCGCCCAAGAAGAGGATCCGGTGAATGTTCATGAATTTACCCCAACGTACTTAAAATTAGCAGAAGCTGAGGAGAATTGGTTAGAGGAGCATCCTGATTTTGAAGGAGGCGACCTAGTTGAAAAAATTTAAAGATTGGATTTCTAGTCGCAGAAAAGAGGCTGAAAATATGCTTTTTCCACCAATGGTTGATAAAAGTATGCTGAAACAACATCAATATAAGCTTCGAAACAACGAAATTGCAAAAGTGCGCTTCGCCACGGAAGAGGATTTAGAAGATATTATCAAAATCCAAAAAGAATGCTATGACGGTGAAGCCCCATGGGGAAGAATTGCCGTGATGAATGAATTAAAGAAAAGAACCTCTTTTTTCTTAATTTGCCATCATCTAGAATTGCCTATTTCTTTCATTGGCATTTCTGTACGTCATGAAGCCGTGCATGTCACCAACATTGCAACGATTCCGGCCTATGAGCGACATGGTTTGGCCACCTTTTTATTGCTGACAGCTGCAGAGATTGGGAAGAAGATGGAGCGAAAAACGATGACATTAGAAGTCCGTATATCAAATGAAGGCGCAAAGCGTTTATACCGAAAAATTGGGTTCCAAGATGGACGCATTAAACGGAATTATTATCATAATAATGGTGAAGATGCTTTGGAAATGTCTTTTCATTTAAGTAAGTTGGATGAGTTCAATGATATTCAACAAGCAAAATAATCATTTAACCATTCAGCAAATCGATCAACCCGACAATCCGCAAGTGATGGCGGAACAATTGTTTAAAGCAGCAGACGCCGGATTTAAAAA
>DATGSY010000123.1:0-6563 GCA_035302125.1 Atopostipes sp. | reverse complement strand
CTGCTATTGATGGAAAAACTATGAATTATTCAGGACTCAAATAACAAGACGAAAAACAGTCATCCTTCCGTGACGAATGACGGATCTGATGACTGTTTTTAATTTTATACTTTAATGATAGTATTTAATTAATCTCGGGAAATAATTTTTCTGCGTTTTCAATATTGTAATCTGTTAATTCATATCGAAGGGTCGTAGTTACAGTTTCCTCTTCGGGGGCAGTAAAGGCATATGTTGAGACAAACTTTGTGAGATACCCTTCTGCATTAATTTTCAATTCTATCGTTGGGTTCGAAAAGTCAATATTTGGGTGTGTTTCTGAAAAAACATCTTCTACGTAAACATCATTAATCGTAACTCTATATTGTTTTCCATTTTCTTCAGTGACTTCAATCTTATCTATATATTCTTTTTCAATTGTATTTTCAAATAATGGATGTAATAATTCTATAGCACTTAATATTTCGCCTTCTGGTTGTTTCCACTCAGGTTCAAAACCAGGTTTGTCTATTGAAAGCAATTCATATTGCCGCCCATCGATTTCTGCAGTTTGAGAGAAATTCTGCCCTTCTCCTAGATATTCTTTATACGTCCAGTTGTATTCGCCATTCTCTAATGCAATAAAGACTCCTTCAGCAGTCTGATCAATTTCTCCAGGTAGCATTGAAAAGGACCACTCATAGGTCGAATTTTCTAAAGTACTATTTTTCTGTATTCCGCTCTCTATCTCTGCCAGTAAATTTTCGGTATTTTCAGCAGAACAAGCACTGAAAGTAATAAGTGCGATAATAACCAGCACAATGGAAGCCAGTTTGTTTTTCATTTAGGTATCATCTCCATTTAAAAAGTTAGCTTATTTATAATTAAATTAATTGTACTATTTAAAATTTTAAATTCAATGGTTATCTTATTCACCTTTGAGACTTATCTATATAAGTTCATTTTATTAATTGTATTAAAAGGGCAAATCAGAATCTCCAATATCTTCGTTCATTTTGAAAGAGTTCTTGTCCAACGGCTCATTGTCCGCAAGTAGCTCTTGTTCTGTTGCTTCTTCCCTAGTAATTCCATAAGGCATTTCACCTGATGTGAAGCCTGCAATGAAATCATACCCATAAAACTCTTCTAATTCTTCTTCGGTTAGTTGTTTTACTTCATTTTTCTTCTTTTTATTTTTCAAATTCTTCTCCTTTAAACCTGCAACATCTTCAAAAGCACATATCTTAGTATCTTATCATTCACTTTTATTGGTTAACGGTTATAAATATTAGGAGCTGTAGGTGAAACCTCATTAATATGCAGAGTATCATATGGAATTTCATCAAGCGCTTCTAATAATTCTTCTGCAGTTCCGTAAACTAAACCACCATAAGTTTCTACGCCATATTCATTCACATAATCTAGTGAATCTTTATAAAAATCTAATTTTTGCGGATTTGCATCAAAAATTTCAATAAATTCTTCTTGTTCACTTAAGTAGCTTAATCGAGAGGTAAAATGTTTGGCATATGCATCTGTGAACTGATCGTTTGTCATTGAGGTTTCTTTCATGACGTCTGTTAAATCAAAATAAGGGTATTGCTCTGGATCTGGTCGATTCATGGTATCCGGTTCAGCATTAAAATTAGGATTAAATCCGATGAGAAACATCGGCTGCTCTTCATTCCAACGTGTCATTGGTTCTGCCGTTCGAACGCCCATCCATTTAAAATCTAAGCTTGGATAAGTATTTCTCATTTGATGAAACTCATCCATCGTCAAATCCTCTTCAAAAGAGATGTTCATTGAGACATAAGAAAATTCATTTAAATTTTCTAAGTATTCAAGAGTCGTTTCATTTTCTTGTTGAATAATTTCATCTCTTAAATTTAGCGAATCATCTGTTGCCTCCTCTGGAAAAGGTCGATGAATTTTTTCAAATCCTGGATAATGGTTCACACGATTTTCTATATCAAATATTCCATCATAAGCCAGTGTAAGATGTCCTCTTGATAAATTCATAAAATGAATTTCTTGGTCATTTTCAAACAAATCTCTCATCGCATAACTAATTTCATAATTTCCGAATCCAGTCGATGCCGAAGCGGGAACAGACGCTATAGAATATCCAGGTAGATTTAAGCTGATATAAGCTTGTAAATCAAAATAAAAATCAGGTATAGGCGCCTCTCCTTCTTGTTGTTCAGTGGTAGCGGTCGGATTATAATGAAACTGGTCAACAAGATTCGATACACCATAAAAAATGACGACATATAATAAAATAACAATTAAAACGGAGGTTAAGACGACTTTTCTTAATCTGCGATTTACGACCTTTTGAATATCTGCCGCTTCATCCTCACTCGATTCTAAAACTTCATCACTCTTTTCTTCATCAAATAATTGGTCGGGGATGTCATCTGAAAAGTATTCTTCCATCGATTCATACTTCTCTAATTCTTGTTCAATATATTGTCTTTCTTCGTCTGTAGCCTCACCCGCTTTATAGCGTTTAAGTATTTCTTTAAAATTCATAAGAATCCTCCTTTAATTGTTTCCCTAGCTTTTTACGCGCTCGATAAAGAATCGTTTTTGTATTTGTTTCCGTTCGTTCAATCATCACTGATATCTCTTTAATCGGTATTCCTACATAATAATAGAAGTAGATGACTTCCCTATAAATCATCGGTTCTAATTGCATTAAATGCTTAAATAATCGTTGATTCCGTTCTTTTCGTATGTAATCTTTCTCTGGATTATTTGTGGATTCATCCGCTAAAAATGGCTGATGCGATTCAAAAGTTAAGTCCTCTTGATCCTTCCTCATGAGATCGATATAGTGATTTTTTAAGATTCTAAACAACCAATATCTCATAGGCCCGCTTGGTTGATTTGGCGCCATGAAAGCTTTGAAGAAGGTTTCACTGACTAAGTCTTTTGCCAAAGCTTCTTCCCTGCAGAGACTCAAAGCATATAAGTAAACTTCATTATGGTATTTATTGTATGTTTCATCCATTGCATTCGACTTCATTTGAAACCTCCTTCACTCTATATACGTTTAAAACTGAAAAGGGTTACACTTTTTTTGAAATTAATTTAAAAGACTTTATAACATAAAATTAAATTCATTGTATCATAGCTTCCTGAGGAAATAATAAATGCTGTGACTATTTCCCGTGAATAAACTTCTCAAGAGAGAAACTCCTCTCTAGCTTCCTTGAAATTGCAACGCATGGTAAATAGCTAATTCTATTAACTGCCAAGATAGCCTTTCAAGGTAAGTAGAAGTTTCTATCTCCTTTGAAGATTATTCCGATGATCAGTAGCAACCTCCAAGTATCGAAATGAGCGTTTTCTGACACTCTCAAAGCTTATTCACAAAAAAAGAGAACTCACTTTTCCGTTCTGGAAGTTGTAAGTTCTCTTCTTTAGTCTTTGTATTTTTATTTCTTACTTTTTACGTGATTCCGCAAATTCCCGTTGCGCTTGAGCCGCTTCCGGGTTATACGTCAGAACCGGTCGGCGCGAAGCTGTCGCTTCATCTAAACGGCGGACAGAAGTAAGATGCGGTGCTTCTTGAACAAGCTCCGGATTCTCTTCGACTTCTTTTGCGATTTTAATAAAGGCATCTGCCGTGTAATCTAAATCGGCTTTCGATTCTGTTTCCGTCGGCTCAATCATCAAACACTCTTCAATAATGAGCGGGAAGTAAGTGGTTGGTGCATGAACACCATAATCTAAAAGTCGTTTCCCGATATCTTTCGCATTCGCTCCTTTAGCGGCTTGACGTTTTGCACTCACGACAAATTCGTGTTTAGGGTATTGGTCCTGATAAGGGGTATCATAATAGTTTTTCAAACGTGCTTTTAAATAATTCGCATTTAAAACCGCATCTTCAGAAACTCGGCGTAAACCATCGGGTCCCATTGCGCGAATATAAGCATATGCTCGTACAATGACCCCGAAGTTTCCATAATTGCCTTTGATGCGCCCGATTGAATCTGGTTCATCATCTTTTAACACAAATTGATCGCCCTCTTTTTCAATTCGAGGAACGGGTAAATAAGGTTTTAAATATTCTTTGACGCCGATGGGTCCCGAACCAGGTCCCCCGCCGCCATGTGGACCAGTAAACGTCTTGTGTAGGTTTGTATGGACAATGTCAAAGCCCATAAGTCCTGGATTGGTGATGCCTAAATTCGCATTCGAATTCGCTCCGTCGTAGTACAATAAGCCACCTACACCATGAATAATCTTCACGATTTCTAAAATATCTTTCTCAAATAAACCCACTGTGTTTGGATTGGTTAGCATAATTCCGGCAGTATCTTCACCGACTGCTACCTTCAACCCTTCAATGTCTACTGTCCCATCCGCATTTGAAGGAATTTCAATCGTGTCGTATCCAGTGACTGAAGCTGTCGCTGGGTTTGTTCCATGCGCAGAATCAGGAACGAGGATTTTTGTCCGCTGTTCTCCTTCGCCATTTGCTTCATGGTAGGCCTTCATCATTAAAATACCGGCCAACTCTCCATGCGCTCCAGCGGCTGGTTGCAAAGAAACAGCATCCATTCCTAAGATTTCTGCTAAATATTCTTGCATGTGATACATCAATTCCAGCGCACCTTGGACCGTTTCAGGTGCTTGCAGCGGGTGTATATTCGCAAAACCATCCATCTTAGCGATATCTTCATTGACTTTTGGATTGTATTTCATCGTACATGATCCGAGTGGATAAGGGCCTGATTCGATTCCAAAGTTTTTATTGGATAATTGAGTATAATGTCGTAATAACTGCAATTCAGAAACTTCAGGCAAACGTGCAGGTTCTTCTCGAACCAAATGATCAGGCAAATCTCCATTTAAGTCATAGTCTTCGATTTCACTCGCTGGTAAATCGTATGCGGTGTGTCCTTCGCTTGAAATCTCAAAAATGAGTTCGTTGTAATGATTTAACATTTATTTTGCCACCTCCACTAAGGCCGCAACAAAGGCATCCATTTCAGCTTTTGAGCGTTTTTCTGTCGCACAGAATAAAGCAACATGTTCATCTCCATAGGCTTTAGATGCATCAAAACCGCCAATAAATCCTTTTTCAAACAATGCTCGGTTCACTTCAGATACTGGCTGATTTAATTTTACTAAAAACTCATGGAAGAATGGCGCTTGGTTGATCAATTCAAAGCCATTTTCTTGGAGCTGTTTTGCCAGATAATGGGCATTGGTAATATTTCTTTGGGCTAAATCTCGAATGCCTTGTTTTCCATAAGCGGTCATCGCAATGGCTGAAGCTAAAGTATATAACGCCTGGTTTGAACTATAATTACTGGTCGCTTTTTCACGACGGATGTGTTGTTCTCGTGTAGTTAGTGCCATGACGAAACCGCGTTTCCCCTCTTCATCCGTTGTTTGGCCAACAATTCGTGAAGGCAGTTTACGCATTAAGTTCTCTGTCACTGCTAGATAACCGGCATGCGGTCCACCATAAGACATGGGAATACCAAACGGCTGCATATCCCCAACGACCATATCCGCACCCAAAGCTCCAGGACTTTTTAGTTGACCTAAAGCAATTGGATTAGCTGACACGATAAGCAATGCTTTTGAATCAGCAAGAAGCTCTTTCACCACACGCAAATCTTCGATGGAGCCAAAGAAGTTTGGATACTGCACAATAACTGCAGCTGTTTCATCATCCAGTTTCGCTTCCAAATCTGCCAAGTCCGTGATGTCGTTGTCTAACGCCACTTCTTCTACATGGTATTCTTTTCCTTCTGAATATGTATGCAACACTTCAATCCCTTGCGGATGGACTGCTTTAGAAACGAGAATTTTGTTTGCTTTTCTGACCTTTCCAATCGCTAAATTAGCCGCTTCTGCCATCGCATTAAAGCCGTCATACATTCCACTGTTGGTAACATCCATTCCAGTGAGTTCACAAACCATGGTTTGCCACTCAAACAAGGCTTGGAGTTCCCCTTGAGAAATTTCCGGCTGATAAGGCACATAAGCCGTCAGAAATTCTTGGCGTGAAATGATGTGGTTCACAACAGATGGAATATGGTGGTCATAAACGCCTGCCCCTAAAAAGTATGGCATGTCTTGTGCCGTTATATTTTTAGACGCCAACTCTCTCGCGTGTTTTAACAATTCATATTCACTCAAGGATTCAGGTAAATTCATCTTATCATGGATACGAACATCTTCTGGAATATCGTTAAATAAATCCATGATGTCGTTCGCGCCAATCACTTCCAGCATCTCTGCACGATCTTTATCTGTATTTGGTAGGTATCTAAAGTTCTTCATGAAATCTTCCTCTCTAAGTACTTGCTGTTTTGCAAGTCTTTTAAATTTCATTTAAAAAGTGCCCTCATGGTGTCACCATCCACACAAATCATGAGAGCACAAGCTATGTCATTTTATCGAAAAGATCTTAGGCTTTGATGAATGCGTCGTATTCTTCTTGCGTTAAGAGATTTGACGTATCCACTTCGTCTTCCGTTTCGATTTCCACGAACCATCCTTCACCGGTCGCATCATCATTTACGAGCTCCGGCTCATCTTCTAACACACTATTTACC
>DATGSY010000122.1:0-2400 GCA_035302125.1 Atopostipes sp. | reverse complement strand
TGGCGGAGTTTTATGTGCCGATGGTCATTACGGGTATTCACAACCTGTAGGTGGAGTTGTCGTCTATGATGGACAAATCTCACCATCAGGTGTGGGGTATGATATTGCCTGTGGTAATAAAGCAGTAAAAACGAATTTAGTCTTTCAAGATATTGAAGATAAGATGCCGGCGATTATGGATGAGATTCAAAAGGCTATTCCATTTGGAGTCGGAAGAAAAAACACTAAACGGATCGATCATAAAGTGTTTGATGATGAAGACTGGCATGTTTTTAAGGAAATTGGAAAGCATGAACATGACCAGCTTAAATCAACAGCTCGTTCCCAACTTGGAACAACGGGTTCAGGAAATCATTATGTAGACATTTTAACGGATATAAAAACAGATGAAGTTTGGATTGGAAATCATTTTGGAAGCCGTGGATTTGGTCATCGGACAGCCACAGGGTTTTTAAATTTAGCAAAAGGACTTGCCTTTTCTGACCGTGCACCAGGAGAATCAATGGAAGTAGCACCAACATTGTTAGATATGGATAGTGAATTAGGCGATATGTATTACCGGGCGATGAAGCTTGCTGGACGGTACGCATATGCTGGTCGGGATCATGTGATGCACCAAGTGCTTGATGTTCTCGGCGCTGAGGCTTTAGATGAAGTACACAACCACCATAACTATGCGTGGAAAGAAGAGCATTTTGGAAAAGAATATATTGTCGTCCGAAAAGGAGCAACACCAGCCGCACCCGGACAGCGTGGTTTTGTCGGTGGAAGTATGGCAGATATTTCTGTCATTTTACAAGGTGTTGAATCCGAAAAAAGTAAAGAAGCCTTCTATAGTACAATTCACGGTGCTGGCAGGGTTATGAGTCGTACAAAGGCTGCTGGTCGCATGAATTGGCGTACTCGGGAACGGCGAGGCGGTGCTATTACCGAAGGGCAAATGAAAAAAGCAGTGAAAAAATATGGGGTAGAACTTCGTGGGGCAGGAACAGATGAAAGCCCATTTGTCTACAGAAAATTACAAGAAGTACTTGATGCCCATGAAGGAACTATCGAAATATTGCACACACTAAAGCCAGTTGGTGTTGTAATGGCTAGTGACTAATTGATCCCCTGTTTATCAGGGGTTTTTTTATTTAATTTCATCTTTATTCATCTTCATGTATAATGAATAGCAGAAAAATTTTATAGTAGGAGTCGTAGAAACATGTCAATTTTTACAAAATATAATCGAAATAAAGAAGATATTGGACGTTTGCTTGTTACATGTCCAGATAAACCAGGAATTGTCGCAGCATTATCTAAATTTTTATTTGAGCATGGTGCCGATATTATGGAATCAAGTCAATACTCTAGTGACGATGAAAAGCGGATGTTTTACATTCGTTTTGAATATTACTTGAAAGGTCTTTTAAGTAAAAAAGACCAAATGGAAATTGATTTTAAAGAATTGGCTGAAGAATTTAAAATGGATTTTGATTTTACATACAATAATACAGTGAAACGCAGCGCTATTTTCGTCTCCAAAGAAATCCATTGTCTGTTGGAATTGTTATGGGAGTGGCAAAGTGGTGATTTAGAAACAGATATTCCTCTTGTCATTAGCAATCATGAAGATGCCCGAGAAATAGTTGAGCCATTGGGGATTCCTTATTATTATATTCCAGCAAATAAAGATATCCGACATCAAGTAGAAAAAAAGCAAGTCGAACTTATGGAACAATACAATATTGATGTCATTATACTGGCACGTTATATGCAAATATTAACACCGGATTTTGTTAAACGTTATCCGAATAAAATTATTAATATTCATCATTCATTTTTACCAGCCTTTATTGGAGCGCATCCATATGAACGAGCTTATGAACGTGGAGTAAAATTAATTGGAGCAACTTCCCACTATGTGACAAATGAGTTGGATGAAGGCCCAATCATTGAACAAGATATTGAACGGGTTGACCATCGAGACAATATCCGGACATTGAAGAAAATCGGTCAACAAGTGGAAAGACGAGTATTAGCACGTGCGGTCAAATGGCATCTGCAGGATCGAATTATCGTTAAAGACAATAAAACAATCGTATTTCAGTGAAATCGGCGAAGGGGATCAAAGTGTCTTAGTCAGAAAAATCCGTTCTTCAATTGGAATTTGTATAAGAATGGATTTTTCTTTGACTTCTTTTGTAAACTCTAACTGATTATTTATAAACTGCGACGTTGCCGCTGTGGATCGCTTTTTTTAGCGTGGAACATCATCAACACCCGAAGGAAAAGGCCTTAGAGTGTAGAATGAGAATCTAATAAATTACAATTGACTTACATTTATGCCGAAAAATTTAATGGACTGGGGCGTTGCGGACAAATCGTGCCTAATTTTCAGCTTGTTTTGTCTGCAAG
>DATGSY010000121.1:0-3829 GCA_035302125.1 Atopostipes sp. | reverse complement strand
AGTTTATTTTTGAAAAGTCTTTTTAAAGGCTTATTTGGGGTGCCCTTTTTTAAAATAAGTCTTTCTGTAGTCTCTGGATATTTATTAGGAATATTTACCTACAAATCTAACTTATTTCTTGACATCTTTATAGCTGGCTTTATACAAATTATACTAGATATTTGATATAATAATAATGATATAGCATTTTTCTGTATTAAATTTAGAGAAAGTGGGATGCGAATCATTTATGGAAAAAAAATTAGTCGCAATAGATTTAGATGGCACGACACTCAATAACCATTCTCAAGTCACTAAAGAAACCGAAACGGCTATAAGTAAAGTAATTGAACAAGGACACATTGTTTCTATTGTTACCGGACGTCCCTTTCGAACTAGTCAGCAGTTCTATAAACAATTAAAATTGAATACTCCGATTGTGAACTTTAATGGAGCTTGGTGCCACCATCCGAATGATTACAATTGGGAAAATGGGTATCACAAGCGTTTAGACCGTGATATTGCTTTGTCATTACTGCCATTAAAAAGATTTCACATCGTTAAACTGATTTCAGCAGAATCTAGAGATAATGTTTATGTTGATCGTTTAGACGATGAATCTTACAGTATGGGCTCTCCCTTAGGAAATGTCTCTACTCTTCCCTTTACAGAAGAACGCTTACAAGAATCGCCAACTTCTGTAAACGTCTTTGCTGCAGAAGAAAACTTTATCCCCTTTTTACAAGATCGTATCATTGAACGGTATGGAGATGAGATAGAAGTACGAACTTGGGGTGGACCAACACCCACCTTAGAAATTGTAGCTGCCGGGATTCAAAAAGCTATGGGCGTAGAAGAAATCGCGAATTATTACAATATTGCTCAAGAAAACATTATTGCTTTTGGAGACGAAGCGAATGACTATGAAATGATTCAATATGCTGGCCGGGGTGTAGTTATGAAAAATGGTATTGAAGGCTTAAAAGAAATCGCTGATGATATTACACCATACACAAATCAGGAAAATGGATTAGCAAGATACTTAACGAACTATTTTGATTTAACGATTTAACATAAAAAACTCGTCACACGTTAAAGTGACGAGTTTTTTAAAACTTTATATGAGTTTTTTAACAAATTGAATCAATTACGCAGCTTCTGCGATTTTATCATCCAACGGTTGTCCAATTTTCTTCGAAAAGAATTCGATTAATGGACCAGCAAAGAAACCGGTAATTACTGTTGAAATTCCAACAGGGCCTCCAAGTAACCATGCAGTAATCACAACAACTAAATCTTGGCCGACTCTAACGGGTGAATATCTCCAGTCGGTTTTAGCGGTTATCATTGGAGTAATTGCGTCATAAGGGGAAACCCCTAAGTCCATGTCCATATAAATAGCCACACCTAGTGCAAAAATAAGGATTGCTACAATGGTAATCAGTATTCGCACAACTAAACTCATTTGGTCAGCTTCAAAGAAATTACCAAACATGTTGTTAAAAAAGTTGACTTGGTAACCAACGAGAACCATATTATAGATTGTACCCCAACCAATCAAGTCTCGTTTCACAAAAAAGACAATGGCTAAGATAATTAAATTCACAACCAATTGATAGTTCCCTAAACTATAGCCCAGTAAGTCTGAAGCTCCTCTGTTTAAGGCTGTAAATGGGTCTAATCCCATATTCATTGTTTCACTCAGAGCCGCTCCAAAACTGATAAATGTAATTCCTAAAATCGAAATTATCGAACGTAATAAAAAATCTTTCCAATTTATTGACATATTTTTAATCTCCTTCCAAAAGTTAAATGTGTTCGAGTGTTAGACTCGTTTTATCCATTCATCTCCATTTTCGGTCAGTAAATCTTCTGCTTCAATTGGCCCAAAAGTATATGCTCGGTAATTCGGGAATTTCGGTGTAGACAATTCTTCCCAAGCTTCAACAATACTGTCTGTAATTCGCCATTGTTCTTTAATTTGTTCATAAGATGGGAAGTATTTTGGGTCCCCTGCTAAAGCATCGTAAATCAAATTCTCATATGGGTGGGGAACATAACGATCTTCAAAAGTATCTTTATCTGGTCCCATGAATGTAACTACCGGTTCATATTTATTATTCGGCTTTTTCTGATTGAGAACAATCACCATTCCTTGAGTCGGTTCAGCCATAAATGTGATTCGAGTAGCTACATCCGAATCGATTGTATCTGGTTGTTTCAATATGACATCAACCGCAGTGTAATTTTCAATTAACGCTTTTCCAGTTCTTAAATAGAAAGGAACTCCTTCCCAACGAGGATGATCGATGTTTAACTCCGCTGCCACATAAGTCTCAGTGTCACTATCGGGATCTACCTTATCCTCTTTGCGGTAACTTCGATAATTACCTGCACTATCTGCTTTATATTGGCCACGGACTACATTTTGTTCAACTTGCTCTTTCGTTAAAGTAGGGATGCTTTTTAGTACTTCTAATTTGTTCTTTTGAAGCTCTTCATTTGTTAATTCATCCGGTAACTCCATTGCAACGACCGTGAGGATTTGCAAGAGATGATTTTGGAACATATCTAAAAGTGCCCCATTTTCATCGTAATACGTACCTCTAGTCCCAATAGATAGATTTTCAGGCAATGAGATTTGAATGTTTTCTATGAACTCATTATTCCAAATCCCTTCAATTAATGGATTGTAGTATCTAGAAGCCAAGACATTTTGGATAAAGTCCATCCCTGGGAAATGATCCATGAAATAGATATCTTCTTTATCAAAAACTTTTGTAAACATTTCATAATACTCTTCAGCCGTTTCTAAACTATCTCCAAAAGGTTTCTCAATAATCACCTGATGATTTCCATCCAATTGCGTGAAATTCGCTTTATCTAAGTTATTCGTCGTTTCATCATAAATCTCAGGGGCAATTGAATAGTAATAAGTATATTCTTTTGAAGTTTCAAACTCCTTGGCGACTAATTCCAACTTTTCTCGAAGACTCTCTAAATCTTCAGGATCTGTTAAATCGGTTGTATGGTAGCGACAATGCTCTAAAAAATCACTGTCTAACTTATCATAATTCGGTCCATTCTCTACTGATTCACGTACAATTTCTTGAAACTCATCTTCGGTTAAATCAGTATTTGCCGCACCTAATAATGCGAAATTATCCGACAACAAACCTTGTTGGAACAACTGATGAATCGCTGGTAACAACATACGTGTAGATAAATCGCCAGTTGCTCCGAATAAAACCAATACGCCTCCTAATGCTTTATTTTCCATAAATATTCATCTCCTTTATTAAATTACTTGTATCTCAATACTTCTTTACAATAACATCATCTTTTAAAATAATCATTTATGACGGTTTGATTTCAAAGTTTTTCTGTAAATTTCATTGTAAAACAAAAAAGAGCTCCGAATTTAATCGGAGCTCTTTTGTATTTTGAGCGATTAAAGATTTTAGCGAAATCATTTAATCCATGTCTTAAATTTATTCAGTTACTGGTTCTTCAGCTAACAACTCAATTGCGTGCCAGCCGTATGTGCTTGGGTCAGCACCTGGAACTGAATCGTGTGACCAGTTAGATACACGGTTGTTAACTAATTGTAATTCTGTTCTCCAGAATGTAGGAATAGAAACTGCTTCATCCATGAAGTACTCTTGCCATTCGTGGAAGACGCCTATACGCCATTCTGTATCGAATCCTTCTTGTGAAAGCATGTCAGCCATGTACTCGTTGTTTTCTTCACTCACGAAACGTGGGAAGTTAAACGCTGCTGTTTCACCATATAGACCATCTGGAGTTGGGTCTGAACCAACACCCCATCCACCTTCGTGAACATCGATTG
>DATGSY010000120.1:0-2380 GCA_035302125.1 Atopostipes sp. | reverse complement strand
GAGTCATTGGAAAGATTTCAATAATTTAGGCGAAGGATTTATTACGGCAACCATGATATTCTGTGTCGGCTCGATGGCCATCATCGGTCCTATTGAAAGTGGTTTAGCAGGAGACAATTCCATCTTATATGCGAAAAGCGTCATGGATGGGATCGTTTCTATTTTGTTAGGTTCTTCTCTAGGCGCTGGAGTGATTTTAGCGAGTATCCCTGTATTGCTTTATGAAGGCGGTCTTACATTACTGGCAACGCTTATTGGGCCGTTGTTAGGACCAACCGTCATCAATGAAATTGTGGTGGTCGGTTCTTTATTGTTAATCGGACTAGGGTTAAATTTATTGGACATTACTGACTTAAAATTAATGAACTATACACCGGCTGTTATTTTTCCAGTTATCTTCATGCAATTTTTCTAAAGGAGTCATTTATGAAAATAATCAATATGCATCACGCGACAAAAGAACAATTAATGAAAGCAGCTGAAATCTTGTCGGAAAGTTTGCCTGAAGGCTGGCTTTCTTTTACAGAAGCGATGAAAGAAATTGAAGAACGATTGATTCCAGAGAACACATTAATCATGGCGGTTTTGGATGAAAAGGTCATCGGTTGGGGTGGAATACTGGCACCTACGTACGACGGAAATGTCTTTGAATTACATCCATTAGTTGTTCATCCTAACTATCAAAGGCGAGGGATAGGTCGAGCACTGGTTGAAGATTTAGAAAAAGAAGCGAGAAATCAAGGAGGGCTCACGTTGTATCTTGGGGCAGATGATGAAGGAGAAGTAGGCGAAACTTCTTTGGCGCATGTAGATTTGTATGATAATCTACCGAAAAAACTAAAGGATTTCAATGCGGGAACACATCAATCTAACTTCTATATGAAATTAGGCTTTAATATTATCGGTGTCATGCCCGATGCAAACGGCATAGGAAAACCAGATATTTTTCTCGGGAAAAGAATTGATTAAATGAAAAAAGTGGCTTACTGGACAGCGGATGCTTCTAGTAGGCCACGTTTTTATTGATTAACGGCTGACTAAAACATTACAATTCGCATGGCGAATTACATAGTTTGTCACTGAACCAACCACCATCTTAGCGATTCGTCCTTTTCCGGTTGCTCCTATAATGATTAAATCTATATCCCATTGATCAACTAATTCAGAGGCAATTTTTTTACGAGGGTCTCCATAAACGAGTTCTGTTGTTGCTTTTACCCCTCGCTGTTCTGCATAATCCTCCAGAGCTTTTAAAAAAGATTTTCGTTCTTCAATATTTAACCCAACATTTTCATTCGATAATACTTGTACCAAATAAACTTTACTTCCCCAGGCTTTAGCTTGTTCTATCCCATTTTTAAATGCGTTAATGGATTGTTGTGAACCATCCACTGGAATTAATATATTCGGGTAGAGGACTTTCATCAGTAACAGCTCCTTCCGTGAATTTACCGATAAGACAATAATGAAAACACTTTCTTAGAAACTATTATAAAACATTCATAGACGTAAAGGAAGAAAAACGATGAAGGCGTCTGAATATTTTTAAATTATTCCATTTTCTGTTTATATCATTCATCATATAGATAGAGTAAAAGAATTGAAAAAATAATTGATATTTGTTCCTTAGTACATACATGAAAAGGTATAATAGAAGGAGAAAATAAGAAGACATAATGTACTAAATTCGTAGTTAAAATAAAAGTCCCCTGGTTAATGAAAACTTTGTCGAAAAAATAAAAGAGAATATGAAGTGACTTTGGAAAGAGGGACTAAAAATGATTGAGCGTTATATTTATGCAGTCGTAAAAGAATTACCCAGAAATGTTCGAGAAGAAAAAAGTGCTGAATTAAGAAGAATGATTTCTAACAAAGTAAGAAAAATGGACAATCACCTCACTGAAGAAGAAAAAATCATACATGTCCTCAAGGAATTAGGCCCGCCAAAAAAACTAGTCACTCAATACAGAGAAAAAGAAAGATATTTGATCGGACCGAAATACTTCGAAAGATATTTAAGTATCTTAAGATTGGTTTTGATTTCTATTTTCGTAGGGCTCACGATTATTCATGGTTTCTCGATCATTGTTTCAGTGAATAGCTTTTCGGAAGTCATCAGTGGATATGTGGGACCATTGCTGTTTGCTCTTTTACAAGGGATTGCTTGGGTAACAGGCATCTTCGCTTTATTGGAGTACAATGAAGTATCGCTTGATCGAAATACAAGTGAAAAACCTTGGAGTCCAAAGCAGCTGCCGCCAGTGCCTAAAGAAAAAGCAAGGATCTCAAGAAGTTCGTCCATAATTACGGTTATAATTAGCACTGTTTTTGTAACCTTATTTTTCTTTTCACCTGAATCAATCGGGATTTATTACTTTAT
>DATGSY010000119.1:0-5586 GCA_035302125.1 Atopostipes sp. | reverse complement strand
ACTTCAATAGCACCCGTCGTGCTATCTGTCCCTAACATTCCAAGTATCGGCGCTAAAAAGACATCCCAAATCCCCTGTGGCGTTTGTTCGACTGGATGATACGTTCCAGGTACAAAATTTCCATCGATGACTTCATACTGTCCGGCTGGAATGATCCATGTTAAAATCGCAATAAAAATAGTGATTAAAAATAAAATCGTAAAGGATGTCGGCATTTTTCTTTTCTTTTTCTGTTCTGCCAATATTCTCTCTCCTAACTTGTTTTCTATCCTAAGTGTGGAATAGATACTATTATACTAATCATCGTCACGGTCCTAATGTGAGGTTATTCGTTGACCGCTTATCGTTTCAAGGTCTTGAAAGATAATAACATACTCCGAAACTTTTTTCTTTCTTTCCTAGCAAAAAATCCCACCATTAGAAGATATTCTAAGGTGAGATTCTACATTGATCGATTTATCCTTTACGTTTGATTAAGAAATCCAATTTTGCGAATTAGGTATACCATCTAGCACTTTTTAAGAAAAGGTTTAAGGGAGATTTCACTTTCTAACCAATCATTCTAAAGACACTGCCAGCTTATCCCAATAAACCATACCACTTAAAAATACGTTTCTTGCACGTTTTTACAATAGTAGTACAGCTCTCCAGTCACCAAGCAATCTTCAATAGCATTGTGGGAACCGACATTGATCCCAAGAAAAGATTTTAACGTCGGGAGTTTATAGTTTGGTAAACCAGTAATACTTTTCCGAGCCAGCTTAACAGTATCAATGGCCTTGAATTCCTCATAGTCAATTTCATGACGTCGCAAATTTTCATAAAGAAACTTCATGTCAAATGACGCATTATGCGCAACAATCGTTTCCCCTTTTAAAAATTCATTCAGTTCATTTAAAGAAGATTGAATAGGCGGTGCGCCCATAACCATTTCTGTCGTAATTCCTGTAAGTTGCGTAATTTTCCAAGGGATTGGGTAGAAAGGTTCCACAAATCGTTCGAAGCGATCCACTTCTTCTCCGTCTTTATATTTCACTGCACCGATTTGGATAATTTCATGATTCACTGCACTAAAACCAGTCGTTTCAAAATCTAAGGTTGTAACATCATTGTCTAACTGAAGAGATTTCACTTCATCATTCCTCTGTTTCTTGAATTTTTAGGTGGTTTATTATAACACATTTTAATCAAAAAGTCCCGCTTTTGAGTACTCAACATCTCTTCAGCGGGACTTTTATTCTATTCATTTATTATTGACTCATAAAATCCGAGTAAACTCTGCCGTCTTTGATTTCAATCACCCGGTCGGTCTGTTCAGCGACTTTTTGATCATGGGTAATTAAGATAAAGGTCGTTTTGAATTCTTTGTTAATGTCTTTCATCAATTGAAAAACGGTTCTGGTAGTTTCAGAATCCAAGTTTCCGGTAGGCTCGTCTCCTAAAATAATTTTAGGGTTGTTAATCAGACTTCGTGCAATCGCTGCACGTTGCTGCTGCCCGCCAGAGATATCTGTTGATCTATTATTTTTAACTTTCTCCAAACCAACGATATCGGCAATTTCATGTGCACGGTCAAGGGCTTCTTTTGATACCTTGTTGTTATTTTTTATGCGGTAAGGCATCAAGATATTTTCTAATACCGTAAACTCAGGCAATAAATGATGAAATTGAAAAATAAAGCCTATCGTTTCATTTCGAAGAAGCGCTTTTTCATCTTTATTAAGCTTGGAAACATCTTGTCCATCGATAATGACCTGTCCGCTGGTTGCTTCATCCAACGTCCCGATGATATTCATCAAAGTCGATTTTCCACTTCCGGATTGACCGATGATGGAGTTAAATGTAGATTCCTCAAAATCTAAGTTCACATCAAATAGGACTTGGTTTTTCACTTTTTCGCCATAGATTTTGTTAATGTCTTTCAGTTGTAAGAGTTTAGCCATTTTGAATCACCTCTATCGGATTTAATCGGGATGAATTTTTCGCAGGAATAAAGGCCGCAAAAGTTGAAGCAATAATCGCAATCAGAACAGAGCCTCCAATGAAAAGCCAATCGGCATAAAAAGGAACCAAAGAAGTCCCGTCCGGATTTTTCACAAAAACCGAGAAGGCGTACATCAAACCGACACCCGCAGCGGCGCCTAAAATAGCTCCTGCTGTTCCCAATAAAAAGCCTTGAGAGAGGAAAATCCATCCGGCTGTTCGATCCTTAATCCCCATCGCTTTTAAAATCCCCAGCTGTTTTGACTTTTGAACCGCTGAAATGGCAAGGACGGAAGCAATGCCTAACAATACGGCGATCAAGACAAACACTTGAATCATATAACTCGAAATTGATTGACCCGATAAACCAGATAGCAATTGCTCATTTTCTTCTTGCCAGTTACTCGTTGTTAAACCATAAGTGGCTAGTTCTTCCCCAATATCTTTGGCAATAACATCCGATTCAAACACTTCATCAATTTGCGTTTCGATGGCTGAAAGTTGTCCTTCTTCCTCAAAAATTTGTTGGACCGTTTCTAATTCAGCAACCAGCCAAGATTCGTTCAAACTGGCAACACCTAGGTCGAACACCCCAACCACTTCCAATTCCGTCATGTCATTCGGAGGAATCAGGAATTCAACGGTATCTCCAATTTCAATCGCTTGTTCTTCCGCAAACACCGTCCCTAAAATGATCTCATTCTCTTCGTCTGGAAGGCTTCCCTCCACTAAAGAGGTATCAAAATTATAGATGCCATTTGCTGCATCCATCTCGAAGCCTCTAAATAACATGGGTAGTGTTTCTTCATCGCCGTCCAATACAAATCCATTCCCATCAAAAGTCTTTGATACTACCGAAAATCGAGAGTCATCGGCAAGTTCATTGAAGACTTCTTCATTGTCTTCAAAATAATTCTCGTTTTCATCACTAACGATGGTGACCTGAGACGAACTTCCAATGGTCGTATCCACTAAAGAAGCTTGTAAGCCTGTAATTAAAGAACCAATAAACACTTGTACGGCTACGCCAATAGCTATCCCTATAAGGATAAGCAGTGTTTGCCCTTTACTTGATTTTAAAAAACGAATGGCAATACTAAATGCTAGTTTCATCTTCACTAATCTCCTGACTCAGTTTTTTAATGTCTTCATAGTTTAATAACTGAAGATCCGCCCCGACTTCAAGCGCTGCATTCGGGTTTGATTGAAACGCACGGCCACCTACAGCAATCGTCACATCGTGTTCGGTATAACTTTTAATCGCTTCAATCATTTTCTTTACAGAAATCAAATTAAAATAATTCGTAACACTAATACTCAAATAAGTTGGCTTCACAATATCAATGGCCTGAAGAACAGTCCATAAGGGAGTCCGAGCACCAATAAAGGTGGAATCAAATCCTTCTAACTTAAAAAAGTCAGAGACCATTTTAGCACCTAATTCATGATCCTCAAATTCCGGACAAATCACTAAAACTTTCTCGCTTTCTTCTGTCAATGGTTTTCTTTGTTTCAAAACATAAGGATAAGATAGTTCAACAATCGTACGGATGATTCCGCTTCTTACATGCTCTCTCCAGACCAAATGTTCATCCGTTTTATATTCTTCCATAACGCTGGCTAGTGCTGGAGTCAAAATATCTTGATACAATTCAACAATACTCACTTCATTCTTTTCAAGTGCTTCTATACTGAAATTCACTGCTTGCTCTTTATCTTCTGCTTGTAAAGCTGCAAGTATTTTTTGATAGAGGTTTTCCATCAATAAGCCCTCCTTCTCAATTCATATTTATATGTTGTTTATCGAATGATAAAAAATTTATCGATTGATAAGTTGTTTAGATAATATCAAAATCCAAATAAAAGCGCAATAAAAATCTCTCGTGAAATAAATTTTTTTCGTAAATAATAATCTTTTAAAAAAAGACTCTTTATTAGATATCCAAACAATTCCAAACTCTTATGGAAACTTCAAGAATTCACCAGAAAAAGGTGGTCCTGCAGAAGCTGGTGGAGATGTCGATTTTTATGATTTCCGTGAAGACGATCATGATTACTTCACACAACCTGGCAAGCTTTTCCGTGGGATGAGCGAAGAAGAACCACTTGTTTTGTTTGAAAATACGGCAAGAAACATGGAAGATGCAACCCTCCAAATTAAGCACCGTCACATCAACTACTGTTATCAAACAGACCCAGCATATGGTGAAGGTGTCGTAAAAGCTTTAAATATCGATATTGAGACGGTTAACTTAGAGCCTATGCTTCACAATTCGCGTGAACAAGACGAAAAATACAATGCGCGAGGCTATAGAGTCTTAAAGGTTCCTACAGAACCAGCGAATCCAGCTTCAGCTAAAGATTTACCCGCTGAAGACCACGATACCAATCGAAAAGACCCTAAAGAATTAACTTCATGGGAAAACAATAACCATGTTTTATAATGAGTTGAAATATTAACTGTAAGTAAAAAAATCCGATTCATTTAAAATATGCAAATAAAAACTCCACTCAATTAAGCTTTGAAAACCTAAGTATTGAGTGGAGTTTTTAACTCTTTTTAATTTTTATACTGATTAATAAATGAAAACACCGTATCATAGTACAGTTCAGGTTCTAAATATTTCGAATCGCTATGCCCCGCACCTTCGATAATCAACAATTCTTTTTCTTCTGTCGGATGTGCTTCATACAATTCGTGAACCATTGGCGCTGGCACAAAGTCATCCGCTGTTCCATGTATAAATAAAGTTGGCGTATTGGATTGAGCCACCCAGTCAGTCGTTATCCCTTCATCAAAGATATTAATATCCACTTTTGGAATCGCGACTACACCGGCCATATGTAAAGCTGGGAAAGCTGGTAGTTCAAATCGTTGGTACAGTTCACTTTCAAAGACATTCCATACACTTGAATAGCCAGAATCAGAGATGACCGCAACAACTTCTTTTGGAAAATCATCAAGTCCAGAGGCCATTAAAACCGTGCCGGAACCCATCGACTGCCCATGAGTTACAATGTTCGCTTCTGAATGCTGTTCAAGTAAAGCATCAAGCCAGCTGACTAAATCATGTTTTTCTTTGATGCCCATGGTCAGATAATCGCCATCACTGTCACCAAGACTTCGCTGATCGTAAGTCAATACATTGTATCCGGCATTATAATAATAATGCGCGACTGGAAACATATACTCCTCATTCACCTGATAGCCGTGAACCATGACGACCCAATCATCTGATGGTTCCTCTTGATAAAAAGCATGGCCACGCAAGGTTAAATCATCATGGCTTGTAATTTCAACTTCTTCCGTCAGTTCCGCTGTGTCCTTTAACCATTCATCCACCAACTGGTCCTCCAACGCTCGATTTTTTTCCACAATTTGTTGGACAGTTTATGTTTCAGCTTCCACCCCGGAAGGCAATGCGTCCGCCACTGGTTCACGTTCTTCTCCCCCACTATAAGGTTTTAAAGCATAATCGATAAAATAATTTCCAACCAATAATGTGGTTAAAACAACGATGGTTAAAAGAACAATCACTAGAATGGAAATACGTTTCTTCGTAAATATTTTCTTCAATCCCATACTCCTCGATAATAAAAGAT
>DATGSY010000118.1:0-3043 GCA_035302125.1 Atopostipes sp. | reverse complement strand
TAGAAGAAGCTGTTAAAATGAGTTCCGTAAACCAAGCACGCGAGTTTAACTTGGAGAATAAAGGGAGCTTAACCCCAGGGAAAGATTCGGATATACTTGTTTTAAATGAAGAATTAACCGTCGAACAGACAATATTAGGAGGAAATGTACATGAGTTCAAATAATATCAAAATTGTAGTTGTTAAAGATGCTAATGAAGGTGGTAAAAAAGCTTTTGAGCTAATTAAACAAGAATTAGAGCAAGGCTTAAAAGTCATTGGTTTGCCAACAGGTGGAACGCCTGAAACGATGTATGCAGAATTGCGCGACAGCGATTTAGACTTCTCAGACGTTGTGGCGATTAACTTAGATGAGTACATTGGTTTAGAGCCGGACCATCCACAAAGCTACGAGCATTTTATGAACGAGCAACTCTTTAATGTCAAACCATTTAAAGAAACCCACATTCCAGATGGTTTAGCACCGGAAGAAGAGGAAACGGCTCGTTACAACAAAGTCATTGAAGACAATCCAATTGATCTACAAATTTTAGGTATTGGAACCAATGCACATATCGGATTCAACGAGCCTGGAAGTTCATTTGAAAGTTTGACTGAGAAAGTGGAACTGACAGAAGAGACCATCGAGTCGAACAAACGCTATTTCGATTCAGCAGATGACGTTCCGCGTCATGCTTACTCAATGGGGTTAGCTTCGATTATGTCTGCCGACAAAATCTTATTGCTTGCTTATGGTGCAGATAAAGCAGATGCCATTGCGCAAACGGTCAATGGTCCTGTAACGGAAGACGTTCCTGCAAGTATCTTGCAAAACCATGACAACGTTGTATTCATCTTAGATGAAGCAGCTGCAAGTAAACTTTAATTAGACGATACAGTTTTGCTACATAATATAGACGACCGCTCCCTGATAGGGAACGGCCGTCTATATTTTTTTGCTTTTAAAATGGAGAGGGGGAGTATCTTCAGGAGTGATACTTGATTTTCGTCTCACTCCTGAGGATCGACGGGTAAACTTTAGGAGTAAGCTGTATATTTCGTCTTTCTCCTGAAGTTAAAAGACTTACCCTAACAAGTGGGAGCAGTTTTTGCTTCACTTGTGAGGGTAGAAAGCTTAACTAAGCAAGTGAGAAGCCAATCTGACTCTACTTTGTCTGATTGGTCCTCTATCTAATAAAGCAAGTAGCAAACTCAACTTCACTTTGTCTGATACATGGCAAATCTGACAAAGTGAACAGGTTATTTTTAGTCACTTTAACTCTTACATTAAAAGCTGAACAATGATTATTCAGTACACAAAAATAGCGCAACACCAACGAAGGTAGTTGCGCTATTTTTTTCATTTAATGATTGTTTTTCAATTAATACCCATAACCCGATTCAGACGTATTTGTTTCATACGAATCGGACTCTCCATATTCAGAAGATTGATTTCCGTCATAAGCATTCTCTGACGCATTTTCAGCTTCTTCTTCTGAAGTTTCTAAACCTAGATGTTCTTTCAATTCATCTTGCACTTCTACCAAGGATTCATTATAAGGCTGCCAAATATAAACCTCTTGATTGTAATGAGGGAAGTACATGTAATCGGCATACCCCTCTAAAGTCAGACGCTCAACATCTGTAACGGCGTTGGAATAGTTGGATGCAATCGAAAGCATCTGTCCGCTCGTTGCATTCGTTCTAAGGTAGGGTTGAATGGATTCTAAAATAGTCGATAAGTTAGTCACCGTATTAAAGGAACCTAGTTTATCTAAAACCCCAATAACCACTTCTTGCTGACGATCTTGACGTCCAAAGTCACCACGGGGATCTTTCTTGCGCATACGAGCATAAGCTAATGCTTCTTCTCCATTTAATTCTTGTTCCCCTTCGACAATCCTCACTGGATCGCTCGAGTCACGGTAATTACTTTGAGTAAACGCAAAATCGGCATCCACCGTCACACCATCTACAGCATCCACAAGTTCGATTAAACCGTCAAAATCCATGGTGGCATAAAAATGGATTGGAATATCTAGATAGGAGCTGACCATTTGCCGAGCTAAGACCGGACCTCCCATAGAGTGAGCGGCATTTATTTTTTCGTCTACGCCATTCGGTAGAGTAATAAGTGTATCTCTTGGAATAGAGACCATTTTAATATCTTCAGAATCAGGATTGATAGTAGCAACTATAATGGTATCACTGCGACTGGCTCCATCTTGTTCAACATCGACACCTAAAATTAAAGCAGAGAAGGGCTCTAAATCTTTCAATTGCTGCGTGTTTTCAACCGTTTCTTGGTTATCTCCGTCTTCTTCAACACTAATATTGTCTAAAAAACTTTTAATTTTACTACTGTAATAGCCTGTAGCCAGGCCTGCTACAATGGAAAGAAGGATGAGTATACTTAAAATCGTTTCAAATATTCTCTTTCTTTTCTTCTTTTTCATCATATGCTTTTCCGAACGCATAATAATCATCTCTTCTTTAATATAATGCGATAAATTTTCAACGCTTTAAATAGTTTATTATATTAACCTTTAAAATGCAATGTGATTTCCGTTACATTCATGAAAAAAGCATCATCCATTCAATGCCTTATTCATCCACGGGCACTTCAATCCACGCTTTTTGTCCACTCTCAACTTCTGCTTGAGCACTTGTCCAATTCGTGATGTCTTCTATAAATCTTTCTTCCTGTTCTATCGGAACGACACAGTGGTACGTAATGTTTTCTGCATACGTAATGTCTTGAATTGTATAGTTTGCTTCACGTAGGGCATTTTCTACTTTCCCGCTTTGAGAATACGATACAGTCACATCAATTAACTGCTGCAACTGTCTTTCAACCACACCAATTGCATTCACGGCATCGTTGACAGCACCACCATACGCACGGATAAGTCCACCGGCACCCAGTTTAACACCGCCGAAATAACGCGTCACCACTGCTGCCACATTTTTTAACTCTCTTTTTAAAAAGATTTCAAGCATCGGCACGCCAGCTGTTCCGCTCGGTTCACCATCATCATGCGCCCGTTGAATTTCATCATTCATGC
>DATGSY010000117.1:0-3475 GCA_035302125.1 Atopostipes sp. | reverse complement strand
AAAATTTTGCTTGCTTGTTTACTACGCATACCACTTGCGCAGATTAGATATGCTTTTTGTTTAGGCTGGTAGGATTGAATCGTCTCCAGGGGAACATTCTTTGCACCCTTAATATGAGCGCTTTTAAATTCGCCCGGTGTACGGACATCAATAATCAAAGGTTTTTCATTTAGTTTTTCATTTAACTCTTTTGTCGAAATAGAAGGTATTCTTCTAAAGAACATGTTATCTCTCCTTATTGTTTGGTGTTTTTTTTTCTGTCATTCATTTACTCAAATAATATACCCCTACCCGTATATAAAGTCAAGTCAATTGGTTTATCGGTTGAGAAATGACCAACCATTCAGTCCTTTCCCCACAAAACTATATTTCTAGTTGCTTAATGAATAAATAATTTTTTTACAATTTTTGAATAATAAAAAAAACGATTTGTTCTATTCAATCTGAACAAATCGTTTCTATAATTTTCTTTCAAAACGTTTAAGGCAAAACTTTAATAGACTTCAATTAACCCCATCATCCCGTTATCTTCGTGTTCTAAAATATGACAGTGGAACGGAAAAACTCCTTTTTCAGGAAAAGAAACCAATAATTTAACGCGCTCCCCTGATTCAACTAATACGCTGTCTTTTAACCCTTGCTCATTTGGGGAAACTTCTATGCCATCTCGTGAAATGACCTTAAATTGTGTCCCGTGAATATGAAATGGATGAGTCATACCACCCATCATATCGGGACGATTATAAATCTCCCAAACTTCCGTAACGCCTTGTTCTTGTCTTAAATCGATTCGATTCGGATCAAACTTGCGTCCATTGATCGTAACCATATTCATACGCCCGAATAACTCTATTTCCTTTGTCACCGGCAACTGCTTTTCTTCTTCCGAAAGAAAGATTTCTTCAGACACCATTTCAGGAATTTCCTTTGTTTCTTGAGAGTTGAATGCTCGTTCAATCGGCAATAACGTATTGCCAAATTCATCCGTAATCGCAACCGTTTCGTTTAAATCCACCTCAGATAAATCAACGAGTACTTCGACACGTTCAGAAGGTGTCAGGATAATTTCTTTCATTTCTACCGGCTGAATTAACCGGCTTCCATCCGAGGCAATTTGTTTAAATGTTGCTCCGTTGCTTAGTCGGAAAGTATATTCTCGTGCGTTGGAAGCATTTAACATTCGCAACCTTATTAATGGCTCGTCTACAGTTAATACTGGATCAATCGTTCCATTTACAAGCGAAATATTGCCGATGGTGCCGTCAAAATTCATAACTTGGTTATAATTCAGCTGGCTGTTCTCATCATACTGGCGATCTTGAAAAATTAAAGGGAAGTCATTTATTCCATATTCGTTTGGGTAAATGGCTTCATCAGCGTCTGAGTCATCTATATAAAGCATGCCTCCTAGTCCTTTATATACTTGTTCGCCCGTATTTCCATGAGGATGCGGATGATACCATAACGTAGCGGAAGGTTGATTGGCTTTCAGGGTCACCACTTTGCTTTCTCCCGGTGAAATCAAATGACTCGGTCCTCCATCTGCATCACCCGGTATTTCAAGTCCATGCCAATGAACCGTTGTAGGAACATCTAATTCGTTGTTAATTTTAACCTGAACGGTTTCCCCTTTTCTTAGTCGAACTGTCGGCCCCAATAAATCTCCGTTATAGCCAAATGTTTCCGTTTGAATACCTTCAAAAAATTCAGTACTACCAATTTGTGCAGTTATTTCGTAATCATATTCTGAGTCGGTTGCTTTTTCTAACACTTCAGGAATCTTTAATGCATTGAGTCCCTTGGAAGCTTCTAAAGGTCCAACATTATTTAAGGTCATATGGGTATTCCTATTTCCATCTTGCGGATTCATCATGCCATTTCTGTTTTCCGTTCTAGGGTTCATCATGCTATTTCTGTTTTCCATTCTAGGGTTCATCATGCCGTTATATGGTCGTTCTTCTACTAAAGGATTAGCACAACCTACTAATAAGACTAATAACATTAAAAATCCGATCATTCGTTTCATCATTTCTTTCACTCCTATACATCAGTGAGATCCTCGTTATCACCATTCATTTCCTAGCAAGTGATGAAAAACAATTGTATAGATGTGTTCTTTTCTTCATGAACGTAGCTTTAAGTTAACAATAATGTCGGCATAGCTATGAAAAAGGTCGAACAAACTGCTCAACCTTTTTGTAACTCTAAAATTTATTGATTCTCTTCTAAAGCAGATAGACTGACTTATTCAGCCGGGATTAGTTCGTCCCCAATCAGCCATTTATGGTTCTCAACTGTTTCGCCTGTTTCAGTATCTGTATACGTAACCATATAGACTGTCGTGTCTTCTGTTGAATCAATAGTGGCAGTAGCGCCTTCCATGCCTGGCATATGATAAGCTTCTACAACAACTTCATCACCTGCTTGATAGGGTTCATCTTGGGCGTTTTCAATTTCTGCGTGTACGACCCATTTGTGATTAGACACTTCCTCACCCGTTTCTGTATCGTTATAAGTGATTTCATAGGCAGTCGAATCAAAGGCGCCCACAATCTCACCGGATGCATCCATCATTCCTGGCATGTGATCCGTTTGGATAGTCACTTCACTTCCAACTGGGTAAGTTGGATTTTCTGCTTCTTCTAATCCTTCTGGAATCTGACCGGATTCATCATGCACCATGTCGCCGTGTCCGCCACTTTCTGTCGCCTTCTCTTCTTCTGTCTCGTTGGCATCCTGTGTAGCATCTGTGTCAGCTGTAAATTCTTCTTCCACAGTGCTCATAGTGTCCTCGTCTGTTGTGCCACACGCACCCAGCAATAAACCAGACGATACTAAAAGTAGCCCCACCCATTTTTTATTATGTTTCATTTTCTCCTCCTTAATTTCAAATAATTGAATTCTTTCTATTTTATTAAGGCCAGTATACTCCCGAATTTACAGTGATACAAATTAAGCGCCTGTTTTATCGAGTCCGGTCATTTGTTAAAATTTCTTTGCGATGCAAATACTCCTCTTCCGAAATGTCGCCACGTGCATATCGTTCATTCAATATTTTCAGGGCTTCTGTAGTCGTATCCTCTTTTCTTGTAGGAGAATCCGGACGAGTATTCAATATTTTCACAAGAATATACACGATCAAAATGATAATAATCAGCGCTGCAAGCCAGCCGAGCCAACTCCACCAATGTCCTCCCATGCCATACCAATGGTACATAATACGATTTTCCTCCTTTTAAACTGCTGCTTGAATCGCTTCTTTCAAAGTATTTTCCACTTCTTCAGCAATTGTTTTCAAACCCTCTTCTTCGAGCAATCCGATTAATACTGTGGGTCTTATTAATCCAATATATACTCCGTCTTCCTTCTCGTAAACGACGACTTTGCAAGGTAAAAAATAGCCTACTTCAATATTTTTCTCCAGTACTTCTTTTGCTGGTCCAGGGTTACATACTTCTAACACCTCAAAATTCGT
>DATGSY010000116.1:0-2512 GCA_035302125.1 Atopostipes sp. | reverse complement strand
AGAAGTTATCCTAACCAGAGTAAAGGATGAATATATATCACTGGGAAGCAGGACAAGCCTTGCTAACATGCCTGATACAGACGCTTTTATAAGTATCCATTACAATAGTGTCCCGGATTCACCTGATGTTACTGGTATTGGAACCTATTATCTTAAAGAACAAAATAAAGATCTGGCGTATTTTATTCAACAAGAAATGATCAAAGAGGCTGATGCAGTTGATAGGGATATTACAATTGAAGACTTTCAAGTACTAAGACAAAATTACAAACCAGCTGTATTAGTGGAATTAGGCTTCATCTCCAACCGGGAGAAAGAGCAGCTTCTTTTAACAAATGCCTACCAAAAAAAATTGGTTTCGGGCATAATAAATGGCTTAGAAAAATACTTTGCACAGTAAATAAAATAAAGTGAAACTTTATTCAGTGGGGGATTTTCTTCCTCCCCCACTGAATAAGATGAACATAGGCTAAGTACGCAACTTTGCGTTGCAACGCCTACTTGGGCAGGCCCGAACAAATCGGACATTTACTGCCAGTTATATCCATGCCATTCGCTTCGCTCAAGGCACAAAACGTGATGAAATATATTTTGGGCATTCGGGTTAGATTGTGGAATATTTTAAATGATAGCCTATCCCAGCAAATGGAATATGCGAGACTCCTGTGGGAGAAGAGAGCTAGGTAAGACCCCACAGGGCAGAGCCCGAGGAGGCTTACCACTCGCCCACGGAAAGCGAGTATATTCCATTTTGCGGTAATTGAAGAGAAAATCATTTTTCCACACTTTCCAATTAGCCTATATTTCTTTCAGACTTGATCCCCACTTATACTTCTTCGTTTTTCTCTTAGTCCTGAAGTATGGGTCTTACTGCCAGTTAACGGGGGATAAAAATCCGAATGAAAAAAGCTACTCAAGGTGGTGACCCCACAAAGTTAGAGTTTTTATTATGCAGCTGTTTGGCTGGTTTGAGTTCGGTATTGTACCGGACTTAGACCAGCTAATTTTTCCTTTATACGTTCATTATTGTAGTAATCAATGTCATCTTCAATTTTTCGTTTTAACTCTTCATAGGACACTAATTTCTCCCCATAGTACATTTCTTGCTTTAGAAGGCCAAAGAAATTTTCCATTGTCGCATTATCCGCGCAAGTTGCTTTTCTGGACATGCTTTGAAAGATTTTATTTTTCTTTAACGTTTTTACCCAGGTGTTATGTTGATAGTGCCAACCTTGGTCCGAATGAATCGTAGTGCGATATTCTGCTTCATTTTCAATGGTTTTTAGTGCTTCATTTAATGGCTCTAGAACGAAATCTAATGTTGGTCTATTCGATATACCAAAAGAGATAATTTCACCGTTATATAAATCCATTATTGGACTTAAATACAATTTCTGATCTCCAGTACATTTAAATTCAGTCACGTCTGTCACAAGTTTCTGAAGGCGAACAGAAGTATTGAACCTGCGATTCAAGCGATTTTTAGCTACTTTTCCAATCTTGCCTTTATACGATTTATAACGTGATTTGCGTGTAAATTTCACGCATTTTAAACCCATTTCATTCATCATTCGCTGGACTTTTTTATGGTTGATTACATAACCCTGTTTTTTTAAATCTAAATAAATACGGCGATATCCATATTTACCCTTGTGCGTTTGAAAAAGTTCAAGGATGATTTCCTTCCACTCTTTATCCGGATCTTCTTTCTGTAATTGCTTCACATGGTAATGATAAGTTGCCTCTGGAATACCGACAATCTTTAATACATCTTTTAATTTGAATCCTTCTTCTTTGAGTTCGAACGCCAACGCTCCTTGTGCTTTTCGAGGGAGGCATTCGGATTCTCCTGAAAAGCTTTTAACTTTTTTAAATAGGCATTTTCTAATCGCAGAAGTTCATTTTCACGTTCTAATAGTTTTTCACGAGATAACTCTTTTTCTTGTTTTGATGATTTTTCTTTATGATTTTTAGACATAGATGGCCGTCCTTTCGTTTTTTCTTGCAGGCCCTCTACACCTTCCTTCAAAAAGATTCTGTACCAATGCGTAATTAATGATGGATTGTTCATCTTAAAGGCAACCGCAGTATCTTGGTAAGAAGCACCTGTCTGTTTCATAAAGTTTAATACATCTAACTTAAATTGAACAGGATAAATTTGTTTAGAACGCTTCTTGCGTAGTCCGTCTTCGCCAAATTCTTTATAAGCACGAACCCATCTTCTGACTTGGGATTCAGCGGGGATACCATATTTTTTGGCTAATGAGTTATATCCTAGAGCGCCTCCAAGATATTCCATTACAATTTTAAATTTAAATTTTTCACTATACTTTGCCATATTAAAACACCCCAGAGGTTAGACTTTTAACTCTAACTTCTGGGGTGCAGCACCCAATAGAGCAGCTTTTTCTAGTCTTTACTATCAATTATTAATGTAACCGGGCCTTCATTGGTAAACTGCACGTCCATCATTGCACCGAACTGACCTGTTTCCACATTAATTTCTTCACTT
>DATGSY010000115.1:0-3400 GCA_035302125.1 Atopostipes sp. | reverse complement strand
TTTATATTTATCAAAATTAAACGCACAAGAAGTAAAAGAATTAGTGTTAGATGTGAATGAAATTGATGCAGTAGTTGTAGAAGAAGCGACTGAAGTTCTAAAAGAAGACGAAGAAAAATCTGAAGAACTTGAAGAAGTTTCAGAAACGAAAAAGGGTGCTGAAAAAAAAGTCATCCAAAAAAATCGGACACAACCAAAACAAACGATTCGAGTAGATCTCAATCGTTTAGATCAATTCATGAATTTAGTTAGTGAATTAGTGATTCATCGAAGCCGCCTTGAATCGATTAGCGGAAAGCATCAAATTTTTGAAGTAAATGAACCTTTAGAACAAGTCGAGCGAATTACTTCTGAATTACAAGATGTTGTTTTGCAATTGCGTATGCAACCATTTAGTGTGGCTGTCCAACGTTTCCCCCGTATGATTCGTGATTTAGCAGATGAATTAGGGAAAGATTTGAAACTTGTGATTCAAGGAGAAGAGACTGAATTAGATCGAACCGTTGTGACGGAGTTAGGCGAACCACTCGTTCATTTACTAAGAAATGCAGCGGATCATGGGGTAGAAGAACCAGATGTGCGAGAAAAAGCTGGAAAAGATGCCCAAGGGATTATTACAGTCGGAGCATTTCCTGAAGGAAACCGAGTTGTCGTGACAGTTTCAGACGACGGAAAAGGGATCGATCCTGAAATTATTAAAGAGAGTGCAGAAAGTAAAGGAATTGATACGACCGGACTTTCAGAAGATGAAATCATTCAACTGATCTTTCATCCTGGTTTTTCGACAAAGAAAAACGTGACGGGTGTATCGGGTCGTGGGGTTGGAATGGACGTTGTGAAAGAAAAAATCAATAGCTTAAATGGAACGATTGAAATTGTAAGTGAATTAGGAAAAGGATCTACTTTCCGAATAACCTTGCCTTTAACTTTATCGATTATTCAATCTTTACTTGTGAAAGCTGGAAATGAAACCTTTGCCTTACCACAAACAGTGATTGAAAAAGTAGAATTATATAATGAAAATGAAATCACGACCGTTCATCATGCGGATGTGTATCCCTACGATGGTGATTTAATTCCTGTAATTAATTTGAGTGAAAGCTTAGGCTTTAAAACAAATACAGAAATTGAACCTTATGTCATTATCATTTTGAATCGTGATAAGTACTATGCCATTGTTGTTGATGGTTTGCTAGAACAAAAAGAAATCGTCATAAAAGATTTAGGAACAGAATTGAAGGATCAAAAAGAATATTTAGGTGCAACGATTCTCGGAGACGGCGAAGTTGTTTTAATCATTGATTTATCGACGATTTGTACATCTGAAAGAGGCAAAACTTATGAAACTATCTAAAGATGAATTAATAAAAAGTGCCTTAAAAGAAATTATCAACGTTGGTGGTGGAAATGCCGCGACAAGTTTATCTATGTTGATAAAAAAGCCCGTTAAAATGGATGTACCAACTCTAGAGTTGATGGAATATGAAGAAGTGTATCAATCTATTTTAGCGGATGATAAAGAAGTAAAAGTTGTCATCATGCAGTTGCTTGGCGGCGAAGGGAGTTTTCTTTTCGTTACTGCACCTGAAGATGTTGAAGAGTTGTCTGCGTTAATGTTCCAAGAAGACATTATCATTACAGATGAATTAGCTGATTCAGCTGTGAAAGAACTTGTTAATATCTTAGTCAATTCATTTTTAAATGCCTCCATGCAAATGGTAGAAATGAATTTGATCGCTACCGTTCCGATGATGGCACACGACTTATTTGGTTCTATTTTAAGTTCGATTTATCTTGAACATGGTCAATATGATAGTACAATAGTGATTATGCAAAATGAATTTTGGAGTGAGGGCGACAAAATTGATGGCTCTTTATTCTTTATACCAACTCCAGAATTTTTTGAGCAATTAATTGAAAAAATAAGTATTTAGGAGAGAATGAAAAATGACAAAACGAGTATTAATTGTGGACGATGCAGCATTTATGCGCATTAAATTGAAAGACTTTTTAGAAAAAAATAACTATGAAGTCGCTGGTGAAGCTGAAAATGGTCATGAAGCGATTGAAAAATATAAAGAATTACAACCAGACATCGTTACAATGGACATTACAATGCCGGAACTAGATGGAGTAGAAGCTTTGAAAGAAATCAAAGCCTTTGACCCAGGTGCTAGTGTTTTAATGTGTAGTGCGATGGGGCAACAATCAATGGTTATGGATGCTATTCGTGCAGGTGCATTGGATTTCATCGTTAAACCTTTTGATACTGAACGTGTTATTCGAGCATTAGACAAAGTCGGTAACTAAGAAAGGATCATTTCACATGCAAATTATTGTATTTCGGTTAAAGGATTTATATTTTGGACTTTCTACAGAGTATGTAGAAGAGATAACAACGACTCTCTCTTACACAAAAGTTCCAAAAAGCAAGGGATGGGTTCAAGGTCTAGTCAATCTAAGAGGTGACGTTCTAACATTAATCAACTTATATAATTTACTTAATCTTAATGACAATAATATAGATGACTGCTATAATAATACCATTGTTGCACAGTTAGGCGAAAACAACGTTGCGCTAATGGTTGATGAGGTAGTTGGTGTTTCTGATGTGGATGAAGAAGATTTTCATTCAGCCTCTGAAGACGAGAACGCTTCAGTTCGTTCTTGAGTAACTGTGTATGATAAAATTGTCAATATTTTAGATGTAAAGAACCTTTTTGAGGAAAAAGAGGAATGATTGTAAGTGAATCAAGTAGTCTTATCACAAACCGAAATAGATAATTTGCTGGAGGCCATGGACAGTGGAGAACTCGATGAAGAAATATTAGAGGATCCTAAACAACCGAAAGTAAAACCTTATGATTTCAGACGTCCTGTCCGTTTGTCCAAAGAATATCTCAGTACGATTTCAATGGTACTAGAAGACTTTGCTAAAATCTCTGTTAACCAACTATCTACAAAGTTACGTCGGCAAGTCAATATGAAAATGGTGTCTATCGAACAAGTTAGTTTCGACGAATTTGTTCATTCTGTTCCAAAATTTACATTACTTGGAAGCTTGTCAAGCGAGCCACAAAATGGAATTCAAATTATTGAAGTAAATCCTTCGATTTCCATGCAAATGGTTGAAATATTATTTGGCTATGATGAACCTGGTACATATAAAGAAGATACGGATAAAGATGAATTTACTGATATTGAATTAGCTGTTTTAGAAGAAATCATTGACATGTTCGTTTTTTCGTTTAAAAGCGTATGGCAAGATATTACCAAAATGGACACGAAAGTTGAGTCAATCGATACAAATCCGCAGCTATTACAATCCATGTCTCCAAACGAGCCAGTTGTTTTAGCAACCTTTAGCATTTCTTTAAATGGAAATAATACCTTCGTCAAT
>DATGSY010000114.1:0-2102 GCA_035302125.1 Atopostipes sp. | reverse complement strand
CAAGCCATCAAAATCATTAAATGGATAATGAGTAGCAACCACAACTTGCTTACAGGTTAATTGAGCGCCAGTTTCCATAGTTACCATCGTATGATCTTTAGAAAGCTGTACGGCACGGGTCTCTTCATAAACCCGTCCGCCAAGCTTTTCAATTTCTTTTAATAAAGGCGCTAAAAATTTCACCGGATGAAACTGCGCTTGTCCACGCATGGTCAAGGAAGCTTCAACTGGAAAAGGCAAATCATCCAATCGACCATAAGCCAGTACGCCATCAATGCCTAGCTTTTCATACGCCCGCGCTTCGACTTCTACTTTCTTCACTGATTTTTCGGAAGACGCAAACACAACCGCCTCTTTGGTTTCCAAATCGCAGTCAATGGCTAAATCAGCAGCCATTCCTTCAATCAAGTCTCGACCTTCCATGTTCGCTTCAAAATACAAACGGGCATCTGCTTCACCAAACGTACGCATGAGATCATCATAGATTAAGCCATGCTGAGCGGATATTTTTGCGGTGGTGTGTCCAGTCACTCCATGCAAAAACTCACGCGCTTCAATCAGAGCCACTTTAACGCCTGCTTTCGCCAATAAATAAGCGGTCAGAATTCCAAAAATACCCCCACCGATTACGCCTACTTCTGTTTCAATGTTTTCAGTCAACTGAGGAAACGACGGCACCGGATGTGTGAGCCAATAGGATTTCGGAAAATCAGACAACGCATGTTTGCTACTTTGATGCTCCATGAAATGCCTCCTTGATATAAACGGTGAAAACCTTTTCTAGAGTATAGCACGCTTTATAGTAATAGAAAACAGATTTCCCACAGCAATAGCGATTAATTGATGTTGCAACAAAGTGAGTTTTTACGTACACTTGTTCAGCCCTTGGCATTATTGTGTTATAATGGTTAAGATATTTCAGGAATGAATAAGGAGCTATAAAAACATGTATGAATACATAAAAGGAACGGTTATCGAAGTCACCCCGAGCCACTTGGTATTAGACAACCAAGGTATTTGCTATCACATTTATATTGCAAACCCGTTCCGCTTATCGACTCAAAAAAATCAAGAAGCAACGATTTATATTTACCAAAGTGTCACACAAGATGACGTTCGTCTCTATGGTTTCATCAACCGTGAAGAAAAAGAACTCTTTTTAAAACTCATTGGCGTTTCCGGCATCGGACCGAAAAGCGCACTCGCGATTTTAGCAGCGGAAGACCATGTCGGTTTCGTGCAAGCCGTTGAACAAAACAATGTGAAGTATCTCCAAAAATTCCCGGGAGTAGGGAAAAAGACTGCCTCACAAATTGTTTTGGATCTTCAAGGCAAACTATCTGAACTTTCCCCTGAAGTCATTGAGGTCTTTGGACCACAAATGGAAGAAACGTCCGAGAATGTCGAATTGGATGAAGCGCTGGAAGCGTTGGAAGTTCTTGGGTATACCAAGCGAGACATCAAAAAAGTGACGCCACATCTTGAAACGTTGACGGATGCATCGGCGGATGATTATATTCGCGAAGCATTAAAACATCTCATTCGTTAAATGACGCCAAAAGTAAAGGTAAGCAGAAATCAGGTCATTTTAAAAAGACTGTGAAAGAAGAAAGTGTTTGGGAGGATGAAGCATGTGGATCAGGAACGTATGATTTCTGGTGAGGTTTTTGACGATTTGGAGGGTGCAAATGAATTAACTTTGCGGCCACAACGTCTGGACCAGTACATTGGACAAGAAAAGATTAAAAAAGAGATTTCGATTTATATTGAAGCCGCCAAAAATCGTTCAGAAGCGTTGGACCATGTGTTGTTGTACGGACCTCCAGGTTTAGGGAAAACAACCATGGCGATGGTGATTGCGAATGAAATGGGGACCAGCATCCGCACGACCAGTGGACCGGCCATTGATAAAGCAGGAGACATCGTCGCTTTACTCAATGATTTAGAGCCGGGCGGGATTTTGTTTATTGATGAAATCCATCGACTCCCGCGATTTGTGGAAGAGATGTTGTATTCAGCGATGGAAGATTATTACATTGATATTATTATCGGAGAAGGCGATACGGCTCGACCGGTGCATTTTTCATTGCCGCCTTTTACTT
>DATGSY010000113.1:0-3257 GCA_035302125.1 Atopostipes sp. | reverse complement strand
AAAAAGAAGGGTTTTATTATTCTTTATTGGAGCATGAATATAAAGTAATTGGTAAATTGAAAGTGACTAAAGTAAAATGATAAACGCAAACAAAAAACAAATTGAAGCTGGTATAAACATGATTATATCAGCTCAATATCTCGAGGAAAGCGCAAGGGAATTCAGATCAACGGTTTTTATAAAGCCTAAAATCAATATGCTGGATGGTAGAGCGCAAAGATTCTCTGGAAGTGAAGTAATAAAAAAAGATTGTGAGAAAGTCATCGAGGCTTCCAAGGTACTGAACAGCCATATCAATCAACTAATGATTAAGAAAAACAAAGCTGAAAGCATTGCAGATATGAGCTTTTCCCTTGCAGAGATATTCAGAGAATGCAGTTTGATGAGCATTCCTAATCAGGAAAAGGTAATGGAGTTTATTAAAGAATTAAAATCAAAAAAATGAAAATAGAAGCAGGAAAAGAATACAGAACAAGAGGAGGTAAAAAAGCGATTGTTTATGCAGTAAACAGAGGAGGATCTTTCCCAGTACATGGCGCAATAAAACATGAGGATATGTGGACGGTTGAGTCTTGGACATGCGACGGATCATCCATTGTTTACGACATTTATGCTGCAGACTTAGTGTCGGAATGGATTGAAAAACCAATTTTCGACCACTGGGATAAACTCCCAGAATGGATTGATGAATACATGGCCATGGACTCAAACGGAAACTGGTACGCTTACTCAAAAAAGCCATTTAGGAAAACCATAGGATGGGCGAGCGAGGCAAAATGTATTGTAATTCCCGTGAATTATAGGCCTAATTTTGAAGGGTCATGGGAAGATTCGTTGATTAAAAATCCTAAATACAAGTAAAATGGACGATGTAACAAGATTTCAAGACATAATAAATGAGTGCCAAAAGCTTAGAGCTAAACACGGAGATGACTACGAGGATGCTTGCAAGGATAAGATTGAAGAGTTTTCTAAAGAAATAATAGAAAATGACTTAACAAATAAAGTCCATAACCCTTATTTTGCAAGACAATTATGTATTGTTAATGAGTTAGAGTGGAAATAGTAAAAATAAATTTCATTATTAATATTATAATGATTATATTTGGGTAACAAAATGAAAATATACGTAAAAAATACTTCTGCAGGATTGGTTCCGATGTTAGATGATGATTTTGAGAAAAAACAAAAGCTTAAAAGAGGCGAAGTCTATCAAGTCAGCATTCGCCTTGCAAGGAATTATCAATTTCATAAGAAATATTTTGCATTGATAAACTTTGCATGGGAGTATCTCGATGAACGTCAAACGGAACTTTTTAAAAACATGAACGTATTCAGAAAGACGATAGAAGTATCTGCAGGGCATTGCGAGCGTATATTTTCAATTGAAAAAAGAGAATGGTTCGATATCCCTAAGAGCATTTCATTTGACAAAATGAGCGAAGATGAGTTTTCAGAGCTGTATGATCGTGTGCTGGATGTTTTGTTAAAGATTGTTTTTAAGGATATGGAAGCCGACTTAGTAGAAAATGAACTTTTAAATTTTATGTAATGGTAGGAGAAAAAATGAAACACAGACCTTTCGAAGCGTCTATTAATGAGGTCAAGAAAATGCATGACAGAAACATGCTTAAAGATACTTTCTTTGAGGATGTGACGGTAGTTGCATGGCATTTAATGGATAGGCACGCAAAAGTGAAAGACAGCGATGGGAGAGTGTTTATTGCAAACAAAAGAAACTTAAGAAAATGACACACAATCAAATTATATTAACACACCTACAAACAAGAAGCATTACACAGCTGGAGGCATTACGTTTGTACGGATGCATGAGATTAGGTGCAAGGATTTACGACCTTAGAGAATTAGGCCACGATATTAAAACGGTCATGGTGGGAGATGGCCGTAAACAATATGCAAGATATTACTTAATTAAACAAAATGAAAACACGAATAATAAACAGGCTTAAAAAAGAGGGGTTCAAAGACTTTCAAATCGGATTTATAATAAACATTCTTGAAGAAGAAGGAGCGTTTAAAACAGCCTCAAAAGCAAAGAAGTTTACAAAGGCAGATTTTCGTCAAACCCTACTACAATTGGGATGCGATGCGCAGCACGTTGAGGACTGGATGAAGGTAAGAACTACCAAAAAGGGATCGTTCACTAAAACGTCTTTAACACACTTAATAAACGAATGCGACAGAAACAGCTTCCCTATATCGGAGGCAGTAAGACTGTGCGCTGAAAATGATTGGAGAGGCTTTAAATACGAATGGATAACAAATACAAACAGAAATGGAATTAAAGAAACAGAAATCGGAGCAACTGCAAACATGGCAAGAGAAGTTCTCCAACGTGCAGGTTTCGAGTATTAACGAAATCATAAAATCTGGCAAGCCATCAATAGCAAGCGTAAAAAAACAATATGGCGATGAAGTTGTTAAAGCCATGCTGTTTCTCGAAATTGAAGCGCTGTACAGCTTCGTGAACATTGGTAAAAACATGAATCAAAGCCAAATCATAGAAACGGTAAAGCTAATCCAAAAAAACTATTTTTCATTTACGCTTTTGGATTTCAAACTATTCTTTGAAAGAATGAAAATAGGGTATTACGGGCAATTTTACGACAGGCTGGACGGATCGGTAATACTTTCCAATCTAATGAAGTATGAGGATGAGAGGATGCAGGAATATGAGGTTTACCGGGCAAAAGAAAACAGGGATGTAAAGAAAGTCAATGCACAACCACTGCACCCAAAAGTATTGGAAATAATGAAGAACGCTGCAGGGGAAAAGAAAGCTCCTAAACCACGTCCAAAACAGAAAAGAGACCCCCTCATTGACAGGTGGATGAAGCAGTTTGATAATCTGTTTCTGAAATATGGAGAAAGCAAAGGAGTACGGAGCTTGGTAATAAAAGGCAAAAGAATTGATATAACAGAATTTTTAAAGATTAAAATAGAGAATTATGAAATTAGGTCATAAGTACACAACAGAAAACGGAAATGAAATAATGCTAACGGAGATTAACCGAGTTAGAGATCATACGACACTTAAAGGGGATATAATACCACATCCGCCCGTAATAGTGACCGAGGGCTTCACTTTAACCGTCAGGGGCGTTTTAATGAAAAACGACAACGTTATATCTGAATTTGAATTTGAAGGAGGATTAGACCTTGAAAGTATTATAATGGATTTTTTTAATATTAAAATAGAGAATTATGGCAAGTAAAAGAAAAACACACGTAGAGTT
>DATGSY010000112.1:0-11871 GCA_035302125.1 Atopostipes sp. | reverse complement strand
GTCTTTTCCTTCATCCGCATTAAATACCACTTGGACAAGTCCTGAACGATCTCTTAAATCAATGAAGATCATTCCACCCAAGTCACGGCGTCTTTGAACCCAGCCATTTAGTGTAATAGTCTCTCCTATTTGTTCTTTGGTGATTTGACCACAATAATTTGTTCTACTCATATTTTTAATCCTCACTTGCTAATTTTTGTATTGTTTCAGTGTAAACTTCTTGAAAATCGTCTGCATAGATATCCTCTAAGTTTAGCGATATTTCTTTACCTGTCGATAATAATTTCATATTTACTGTACGATTTTCTAATTCTTGACTTCCTAAAGTGAACACCGTTTTTGCATCTAACTTATCGGCTGTTTTAAACTGTTTTCCTGGTTTACGTCCAGCAAATTCTCGTTCAGCAACTATCCCATGATGTCTTAAAGCATTTACTAATTTTAATGCTTCATTATTGACCTCGTCTCCTATCGTCACAACAAATGCATCTAACTGGTGTCTTTGAGGGAATGGATAGTCAATACCTTCGAGTAACATGACCAAGCGTTCAAGCCCAATCGCGAAACCAAACCCTGGAGTCGCTGGTCCTCCAACCTCTTCTACTAATTGATCATATCGTCCACCCGCACATATTGTCGTATTTGCTCCAAAATTCGGGTCATTCGTCATAATTTCAAATATAGTATCGTTATAATAATCCAACCCTCGCACCATATTTGTATCAATTTCATACGGGATTTCAAGAAGGTCTAACATTTCTTTAACCTTTTCAAAGTGTTCAGCAGATGCATCATTTAAATAATCCAATACTGAGGGAGCGTCTTTTACAATTTCTTGATCTTTTTTATCTTTACTATCGAGCACCCGCAGCGGATTTTTGTGCAGACGTTCTTTTGAATCTTCACTCAAATCATCAAAATGAGGCGTCAAGAAATCAATTAAAGCTTCGCGGTAAGCAATACGCGACTCTGTATTTCCTAGAGAATTAATGACTAATGTTAAATCATCAATATTAAATGATTCAAAAATATCCATCGCCAAAGCCATTGTTTCCACGTCTATGGCCGGATTATTACTGCCGTATACTTCTACTCCAATTTGATGAAATTGGCGCATACGTCCACTTTGAGGACGCTCAAAGCGAAACATAGGTCCAGTATAATAATACTTTACCGGCTTATGGTGTTCCGGTCCGTATATTTTATTTTCAACATATGCTCGAACTACACCAGCTGTTCCTTCTGGACGAAGTGCTAAGTGACGATCGCCTCGATCATAAAATTCATACATTTCTTTTGAAACAATATCACTGGTTTCACCAACCCCTCGAGCAAACAATTCAAATTGCTCAAAAATCGGTAATCGAATTTCTTGATAGTAATATTTTTCTAAAAGGACTTCAATTTTTTCTTCTACATGTTGCCATTTATTCGATTCTTCAGGCAAAAAATCAGCGGTTCCTCTTATTTTTTGGTACTTCATGTCTTTCTCCCTCTCAATCCTTAAATTGTCAATAAAAAAAGCCCTTATTCTTTCGAACAAGGACGTGTAAATTTATGTTTTATATGTCGGCACGTGGTACCACCTTAATTTGGAATAAAATAGATTATTCCCTCTTCGTTAACGCCTTTAACGTGACAGTTTTCCTGTCAATCCTCAAGAGTGTCTTTCGTTTTATACTCTATTAGGTTCTCTCAACCTGCGAACCTTCTCTGTAAATAGAATCTATAAAACTACTTTCTCTTTCCACGGACCTAAATATTATCTATATTAGTAGAACAACTTTACTAAAAATAAGATCTATTGTCAAACCCTTCTTCTTTGAAGACTATTCTCTTTCTAAAACAAAAGAATTTCGTTATGTTTAAGCAAGAGAATTCTTTTTCGACCAGTCTTTGAACAACTAAAGTAATTTCATTTTACAAATTGTTTTACAGTTGTATTAACAAACCATTTATCGATTGCTATAATTATCTAAACAGAACCTTTTTCTGTCACTCTAGGAGGAAATAATATGTCCTCAAATTCAATTTCACAAAAAATAGAAAAATTACTTCCGAATAAAATTGCATTTATTACTTTTTTTATGTTTTTAATTCTTTTAACCGCTGGAGCAGCTGTTGCTCTTGCGAATGAAAATATGGTCACCGTTGAGACAGCGGTTCTAAACGTCCGATATGGTCCAGGTCTTTCTCATGAAGTTTTGACTCAAGTGGAGGAAGACGATCGGCTATTTTTATTAGGTGAGGAAAACAAATGGTATAAAGTTCGACTCGGCAATGACCAAGTCGGATGGGTAGCTAGCTGGCTTGTAGATTCTGGTGAGATTACCCAAGGAGATTCTCAATATGCCAAGGTTACAGGAGAAGCAGTTAATATTCGTCAATTCTCTAATACGGATTCTGAAATTCTCGGAACCGTTTACAAAGACGCTGAATTGCAGATTTTATATCAAGATGGAGATTGGTATCAAGTACTCTATATGGGACAAGTGGCTTGGATTCATGGAGATTACATCGAAATACTAAATACGACTGCTGCTGAAGAAATGCCTGTAAATGCTTCCGCTGGTTCAGATGTCGAAAACACTGTTGTCCAAATGGGAGACATTGTAACGAATATTCGAAGTCAGCCTACTACAGAAAGTGAAGTCATTTATGCAGCTCAACCTGGTGAACAATTTGAATTTATCGAAAATAACGAGGATTGGTACCACATTCGTCTAGATGAAAATACGACAGGATACGTCGCCGGTTGGGTTTCAAGCATTATCGAACCATCTGCTCAAACGGAAGAATCGCCTGCTCCAACGGAAACTGCCTCAGCGCAATATGCTCGGACGGTTTCTTCACTAGCGGAAGCAACGATTGTCATTGATGCAGGACATGGTGGATACGATCCTGGTGCCATTTCACCAAATCAAATGATTACTGAAAAAGATATTACGTTAGATACAGCTCTTCTATTGAAGAATCGTTTAGAAGACGCAGGTACAAATGTCATTTTAACGCGTGGCTCCGACCAATTCATCTCCTTAGATGAACGTGTACAAACGGCTCATGCACATCATGCAGACGCTTTTATCAGCCTTCATTACGATGCTGTTGAACAAGCGAATACGATGAGCGGAACAACCACTTACTATTATTTCGATTCCGACCTTGAGTTAGCGAATACAGTGAATCGCTATTTAGCGCAAAATACACCGTTGACAAACAATGGAGTTCGCCTCGGTAACTATTATGTTTTACGAACTAATCGCCAACCTTCTATTCTGTTGGAATTGGGTTATATGAATAGTGATTTAGACTTACAATATATTGATACACACTCCTATCAAGCAACAATTGTTGAGGCTGTGTATCAAGCTTTGCGTGAGTATTATAGCCAATAATTATCCAATTTAAAAAAGCTCAGTGTGTGAAGAATTTTAATTTCTTCGTATACTGAGCTTTTTTCTTATTTATTTTTAGAGTCAACCAGGATGGTTACTGGACCATCATTTACTAAAGAGACAGCCATATCTGCGCCAAAAACGCCTGTTTCTACTTTAAACCCTTCATCTCGCAAATTTTGATTTAACTCCTCATAGAGTTTATCCGCTTTTTCAGGGTTGGCTGCCTTCACAAAACTTGGACGATTTCCTTTTTTCGTGTCTGCATGCAGCGTAAATTGTGAAATGGAAAGAATGTCTCCATCTACTTCGCGGAGTGATAAATTCATTTTTCCTTCATCATCTTCAAAAATTCGCATATTTGAAATTTTCCTTGTTAAATACGCCACATCTTCACTGGTATCTTCTTCCTCTACACCAACGAGTAAAAGAAAACCTAACCCTATTTCACCATTTTCTTTTCCGTCAGCTTTAACACTTGCTTTTGATACACGTTGAATAACAACTCTCACTTTTAACTTCCACTTCCTTAGTTCAATTTTTCATTTATACAGTAATTCTTCGAATGGAGTAAATATCTGGTACTTGATTCAATTTTTCAATGATTCGATCTAATTCTTCCGTATTATGAATCCCGATAGATAAACGGATGGTTGCCATTTGATTATTATCCACTCGGCCGTTGACGTTACTTAAACGGTTCGTCATACTATTAACGACTTCTAAGACGTCGTTTAATAATCCAGATCGGTCAAAACCAAAGACTTCTAAATCCGTATCATAGATTTTTTCACTTCGGGTATTTTCCCACTCCACCTCAATTAAACGATTTTGAAGATCATCCTCTGTAGCAACGTTTGGACAATCTTTTCGGTGAACAGAAATTCCTCGCCCTCGCGTAATGTACCCTACAATTTCATCTCCGGGCACTGGGTTGCAGCATTTGCTTAACCGCAAGAGTAAATTCTCCGCGTCTTCAACGACCACACCATCTTCGTGGCGGACTTTGATTTTTTCAGGATCTTGTTTTTTCTCTATCGTCGTAGTATTTGATAATTGTGTGGCTTCTTGGTCTCTCTTTTTTCGAGCTTCTTCTGTTAGACGATTAACTACTGTCACCGGTCGAACTTCATTAAAACCTATTGCTGCATATAAACTTTCACTATCTTTATAATTGAATTTTTTGGCATGTTCGTCCATAATCTCGTTCGTCATGAAATCTTTTGGATTAAGATCTTGGTCTAATATTAGCGATTCGACTGTTTTCTTCCCGTTTTCAGCTGCTTCTTCTTGGTCCTGGACTTTGAAATAGCGGCGGATTTTATTTTTGGCTTTTGAAGTATTTACAAATTTCAACCAATCTCTACTCGGTCCAGCAGACGATGAAGAGGTGATAATTTCAACGATATCGCCTGTTTTTAATTTGTAATTTAATGGAACCATTTTACCGTTGACTTTAGCCCCTGTTGATTTATCTCCGACTTCTGTATGGACATGATAAGCAAAATCTAAAGTACTCGCTCCATCCGGGAGTTCCATGACATCCCCACCGGGTGTAAAGACATAAACATTATCGGTAAAGAAGTCTTGTTTGACTGCATCCATAAACTCAGCAGCATCATTTGACTCACTTTGCAATTCGATAATATCCCTAAACCAAGAAAGTTGCTCGCCCATTCGGTCATTTTGAACTTTAGTCGTCACACCTTCTTTATAAGCCCAGTGTGCAGCAACCCCGTACTCTGCCACTTCATGCATTTGATACGTTCTTATTTGAACTTCGAGAGGCGTTGCATTTGGACCTAAAACCGTGGTGTGTAAAGATTGATACATATTGGCTTTTGGCATCGCAATATAATCTTTAAAACGACCCGGCATGGGTTTCCATTGCGTATGAATCGCTCCCAATACGGCATAACAATCTTTGATAGAATCTACAAGCACCCGAATCGCTAATAAATCATAAATCTCATCAAATTGTTTCTTTTGATTTTTCATTTTTCGATAAATCGAATAAATATGCTTCGGACGGCCGGTAATTTCAGCTTTTATGTCTAATTCTTTGATGGATTCATTAATTGCATCGATGGAGTCTTGTATATATTGCTCTCGATCTTCGCGACGTGAATCCATTAGATGAACAATACGATAAAATTGTTGAGGGTTTGTGTAGCGAAGAGATAAATCTTCCAGCTCCCACTTAATTCGACTCATCCCTAAGCGATCGGCTAATGGTGCATAAATATCTAAGGTTTCATATGAAATTTCCCGTTGCTTTTCTGCTCTATGAAATTTCAACGTTCGCATATTGTGTAATCGGTCAGCTAATTTTACTAAAATGACGCGAACATCTTTGGCCATTGCTAAAATCATTTTTCGATGATTTTCTGCTTGATGTTCACGTTTTGAAGTAAATTTAAATTTACCTAATTTAGTTACGCCGTCGACTAAATCAGCCACTTCTTGTGAAAATTCTTCTTTAATATCATCATACGAGTAATCAGTATCTTCAATGACATCATGAAGGAACCCTGTGGCGACGGTTACAGGATCCATGTTGATTTCGGCAAGAATACCCGCTACTTGAACCGGGTGTACAATATACTCTTCTCCCGATTTGCGCATTTGCCCCTTATGCGCATTTTCAGCGTATTCATAGGCTTTGTTGACGAATTTTACATGTTCGCTGTTCATATAAGTCAAGCACATTGCGATAACTTCTTGTGCAGTATAATTTGTTTTTTTCGTCATTTCAGACACCTTCTTTTTTCCTTCGTTCATAAGATTTACAAAAACCAGCACTCGAGAGTGCTGGTTCGTTCATTTAATTATAACGATTATAAGTGTTGTTTTCAAGGAATTCAAATGGTTGTGCGATTAAGCTTTTATTGAATCTCCTCTTTATAAATCGCTTGGTTATTCAACCTCTTTAGCGCCTTCTACAATTTTAATTCCGCTTGACGCCCCAATACGAGTAGCTCCTACTTCAATCATTGCGACAGCATCTTCATAAGAGCGGACACCGCCTGAAGCTTTTACACCCATTTTTGGACCAACGGTTGCTCGCATTAAGCGAACGTCATCTAAAGTAGCTCCACCTGTTGAAAAACCAGTTGAAGTCTTCACGAAATCAGCTCCAGCTTGTTTTGCAAGTTCTGATGCCCGTATTTTTTCAGGTTTTGTAAGGAGCGAAGTTTCAATAATCACTTTGACAACGGCTTTACCATCCACCGCATTAACCACAGCTTGAATATCTTCTAAAACTGTATCATAATCTTCCGATTTTAATGCACCGATATTAATCACCATATCTACATCTGATACACCTTCCGCTAGTGCTTGTTTAGCTTCAGCTACTTTTATATCCGTAGTATTTGCGCCAAGCGGGAAACCAATAACCGTTGTGACACCCACATCGGTTCCTTCTAATAATTCTTTCGCATATTTTACCCAGTAAGGTTGGATACATACGGTTTTAAAATGATATTCTTTCGCTTCCTCACAAATTCTTTGAATATCCTCTTTAGTCGCGTCCGCATTCAGTATAGTATGATCGATATATTGAGCAATGTTTTCCATAGATAAATACTCCTCTTCCTTCATTCTTTTTAAAAATTAATTATGTAATTTATATTAATTATCTAGTGATCATTCCTTGGTCACTCGAAGGTTTTCTGGCAATAATGACAATCCAGTCTTTCATTTGATTGATTTGTTCAATTTTGAATCCTTCGTCTTTTAAAGCTTTAACCATTTCTTCTTCTTGCGTGGCAATAATTCCAGAAGAAATGAAGTATCCTCCAGGCTTCAATACCCGTATAGCATCAGGGATAAGCTGTAAAATAATATTAGCTAAAATATTTGCTACAACGACATCCGCTTCTATTGTAACATCTTCCAGTAAATTATTCTCTTCTACAGTGATTTTTGACTTAAGCTGATTGAGTTGGATATTATTTTTAGCGGATTGTACCGCTATGTCATCCAAATCATAAGCATAGACTTCTTTTGCATCCAACAAGGCACTGGCAATTGTAAGCACTCCGGAACCTGTCCCTACATCAAGAACTGTCTCTCCACCTCGCAGAATAGTTTCTAAAGCTTGGATTGAAAGTTGGGTCGTTGGATGTGTACCTGTTCCAAATGCTAAACCAGGATCCATAACAATTAATTTTTCATCCGTTCGCCTTTTTTCATACTGTTCCCATTCTGGAACAATGGTTAAATACCGGGTCACTGGAACAGAATGATAATACTCTTTCCATTTATCCTTCCATTCAGAATCCATAATCGTTGCAGATTCTACAATATAATGTTTTACGTTTAAATTGAATGTTTTTAATTGTTCTAATCTTTGATGTAGCTTTTTTTCGAAATCCGAATCAATGGTATCTAGGGAAAAATAGCCTTTGACGATGATTCCTTCTTTAGGAAATTTATTCTCATCTAAAGCCCATAATGCATCAAAGCCGTATTCAGGCATTGTTTCAAAATCGTTTCGGTCAATGACACTCACTCCAGCGGATCCAAGTTCGATTAAGAGAGCTGACACGCTGTCTTCAGCTTCTTGGTTGATATGAACGCTATATTCTTTCCATTCCGTCATTGTCATCCTCCTTGAACTTCTCAATCAATGACTCATCTTCATCAGTTGAGAATGTTAAAGGTTCTGATGAATATTTATTCGTCTTTTTCATTGTTTCAATGGTGTTTTCCATATTCTGCTCATTCCACAATAAAGAAAATTCTTTTCGCGTATCATCTTTTAAGAATTCTCTTATTTGACCTGCCGCACTGGAAGCCGCTATATTTAGCTGTTTAATAAAGGCATCGACATATCCTTTCTCCACACCTTCTTTAGGATTTATAGGAACGGCCACTAGGTAATTACTTGGTACAATTTTCGGGTCTGTTTCACTATAGAAACAAACGACATCTTCAAAAATTAATTCACCTGAATCATTTACTCGAGCATTGACATCTTGAAGATATAAACTCTCTGAAACTTCAAGTGTAATCGCAAAGTAAATTTCTAATGCGCGTTTTGAACGATCTACAATAATGCGCCACCGATAGTGTGTAGCTTCATCCAGCATTTTATTGTAGATATAGTCACCAATTTCCATATCCATTTTCGGTCCTCCTCTTACTTTTTTCTATTTTACCATAATTTTTATATCCACACTTACTTTTACTCGTTACAAAATTAAATGTGTTGTTTTATTTGTTCCCCTTGACTATATTTTTTGAATTTTCTATAATTAAACCAAACATACATTCGGTTAGTGTTCGGTAAAGGGGTGATTTTTAATGAGTAAAAATCAAGACACTGTTTTGCATATGGATTATTCAAACGAGCCTCATCGGGATATTTTGTGCGTTGACATTAAATCCTTTTTCGCAAGTGTAGAAGCCGTTGAACGTAAACAACATCCGTTAGAAGCGATGATTGCGGTCGTCAGTAAACCGGATAATAATGGCGGTTTAGTTTTAGCCGCTTCTCCTCGTGTAAAAGAAAAATATAATGTGCGTACTGGGACAAGAGTTTATGAAATCCCTAAAAACTCTGAGATTCAAATTGTGGAACCGCGTATGGCATTGTATTTGAAAAAGAATTTAGAGATTATTAATATCTTTAAACGCTATGTATCCATTCAAGACTTACATATTTATAGCATTGATGAGTCCTTTTTAGATGTGACGCATTCACATGCTTTATTTGGAACGACCAAAGAAATTGCTACAAAAATCCAAAAAGATATTTTAAAAGAGCTAAAGTTAATTGCTACAGTAGGTATCGGAGATAATCCATTACTTGCTAAATTGGCTTTGGATCATGAGGCAAAAAAGGCCTATCACAACTGGTTTCAGGCTTATTGGGGGTATGAAACTGTCGAAAAGACCATTTGGAAAAAAATAGACAATTTAACGGATTTTTGGGGCATTGGTAAACGAACAGAAAAAAAGCTAAATCAAATAGGCATTTACAGTGTTTATGACTTAGCGCAATATGATGTTCAAAAGATTAAAAAACGGTTCAATGTCATTGGAGAGCAGCTTTTTTTTCACGCACATGGGATTGATCGAACTATTTTATCTGATCGTTTTACGCCAAAAGAAAATTCTTTTTCAAAAAATCAAATCTTAAATCGAGATTACGTAAATCCTTATGACGTAGAAGTTGTCATTCGTGAAATGACGGAAGAAAATGCCATGCGACTTCGAAAACATGGTTTAACTGCGAGCACCGTTAAATTAACGATTGGTTATTCTAAACATACTTTTGAACCGGGATTTAGTCACCAAATGGCCGTAGAAGCCACAGATTCGTCGAAAAAGTTAGTCCATTATATGATTCGTCTATTTCGAAAATATTATAAAGATTATCCTGTTCGTGTAGTCAATGTCACCTTTAGTAAAATTGCACCTAAACAAGATTATCAATTAAGTTTATTTGAAAGCTTAGAAGATATTTTAAAAGATGAGCGGCTCGATGAGACCATTGATTTAGTCCGTAAAAAATATGGGTACACTTCCCTTCTGCATGCTAGCAGCTTATTAAAGAATGGGATGGCCATTCAACGTAGTAAACTCCTTGGCGGGCATCAAGCGAATGTTGAAAAGAATAAATAGAATTGAGAGTGAGTGAATATGAAAAAGAAACATATTTATCTAACTCCCGATCAATTGGGTTATAAAGATCGCGGTAAAATGAAATGGTTAGGGCTAATGTTATCCGACCATACAGAATCACTGAGAAAAATGGCAGAAGCCGATCGCTTGGAAGAAGTGGCTCCAAAACCCAAGCAATCACTTGTTGAAATTGGAGAAATGTTATCTAAAGCCTACCATACTGGTGAACCTGTCCTGATTCAAGCAAACATCTTACAAAATGGCTCTTATTTTAAAGATGTTCCTTGCTTAATCTCTGGGACTTTTGAAGAAAAGATTTACTTAATGCTGAAAGATGGTAGGATAGTCGATACAACCTTAGAGGATATACGACATATTGAATGGATGGACCCACTGGCATGGTACGAAAAAAAGTGACGATTCTCCATAAAAAACGAGCATCCGTTAATTTGGATGCTCGTTTACATTATTTATAACTTTGAAAATACATTGGATATCGCATCTTCAAACACTAAAGTGTGAGCTGGGACTTGAATTGGAGATTTATTAATCGCTACCAGATGTTCTCCATTAAAGTAATTGATTAAACCTGCAGCTGGATAGACAACCAAAGAAGTACCCGCAATCATCAGCATATCGGCTGCTTGAATATCTTCAATGGCTTGTTGAACCACATTTTGATCTAGACCTTCTTCATATAAAACAATATCCGGACGGACAATCGCGCCATCCCTTGGACATCTTGGGATTCCATCTTCATCTAACTCCAATTCATCGATTTCATAATGGAGCAAACATTTCGTACAATAATTTCTTAAAGTGGATCCATGCAATTCATGTACCACACTACTTCCTGCTTTTTGATGTAACCCGTCTATGTTTTGCGTAACAATACTGACTTCTTTTCCTTGATCTTCTAAATCTTTTAAAAAAATATGGGCGTCATTTGGTTCAGCATCTTCAAAAACCAAATTTTCAAAATAGTATTGGAAAAATTGCTTAGGATAACGTTTATAAAACGTATGAGAAATCATTTCTTCCGCAGAAACATGCGTGCCACTCTCTTGCATATATAAGCCTTTTGAAGAACGGAAATCAGGAATTCCACTTTCTGTAGAAACGCCAGCTCCCCCAAAAAATACGATTTTTTGACTATCCGCTAATTGGGCTTTTAATTCTTCAATTTTATTCGCCACAAAATATTCCCCTTTCTTAATATTCATTCTCATCTATCATCATACCAAAGAATTAAGAAAGATACTTTATTCATGGAGTTTCATTCTATCGACGAAAAAGAATTCAAAAAATGCGTATTTTTGGTATACTATTTTAGCTAAAGAGATGAAAATTGTCCGTGTCAATGGTGATGGAAGATTGGAGAACATAAATGCTTAATGACTTAACAACGATTCGAATACTGGTTCTATTTTTAATTATGGGCTTAAACATCCACTCTTTTTTCTTATTTTATAGAGACAAAAGGAAAGCTCAGAAAAAACAATATCGAATTCCTGAAAGAACTCTGATTTTTTCGGCCTTTCTTGCAGGTGGAATCGGTGCTTGGTTTGGAATGACTATCTTTAGACATAAAACGAAACATTTAGCGTTTAAAATAAGCATGCCAATTGCAATGATGCTCACTGTATTTATTATTTTTGTTCTATTTATTTAATAATCATTAAAGATCAAGTCAATTTCTAATTAGGGAATCTTGTTTGGTCTTTTTAATTCTTTTGATCTTCTGGTTGATACTCTAGTATATCTCCTGGTTGGCAATCTAAGGCGTCACAAATTCCTTCGAGTGTCGAAAACCGAATGGCTTTTGCTTTACCATTTTTTAAAA
>DATGSY010000111.1:0-2229 GCA_035302125.1 Atopostipes sp. | reverse complement strand
TCTTGGGTATGTGCGCCATAATCTTCTGGGTTCACTAAAGTGTAAAAGAAGGCATTCAAATTTCTAGAAGCCGTAATTTTAGGATTTAAATTTCGTAACGTTCCGGCAGCAGCATTTCGTGGGTTCGCAAAAGTTTGTTTGCCTTCTTCTTCACGTTCTTCATTCAATTGAATAAAACTTTCTTTAGGCATGTATACCTCACCGCGGACTTCACACGTGACATCTTCACGTAAACGAATTGGAATTGCCGCTATCGCACGGATATTTTGTGTCACGTCTTCACCGACTTGACCATCTCCACGTGTCGCTGCTTGAACGAGTACGCCATCTTCATAGCGAAGCGCAATGGCTAAACCATCAATCTTTAGTTCGGAAAAGTACGTATACAAATCATCTGTCTGTCCCGACACACGGCGATCAAAAGCTTGTAGCTCCTCTAAATCAAAAGCATTCTCTAAAGAAAGCATCTGACTCGAGTGCTCTACTTTTTCAAAGCCTTCGATTAAAGCATCCCCGACTCGTTGCGTTGGTGAATCCAACTTAACCAATTCAGGATACGCTTCTTCTAATTCCACAAGTTCACGATAAAGCTGATCATACTCTTGGTCCGAAATGGTCGGAGCATCGAGGACATAATATTCATGACTGTATTGATTTAATTCTAAGACTAAATCTTCTACGCGTTGTCTGGCTTCTTCAAAGCTTATTGATTTACTCATTTTCTTCCCTCAAATCCTACAAAATTATTCTTCGTCCATCACTTTTTCGATGGGTGCAAAAGAGGCTAACAAATGTTTAATACCTTCGCTTGGAAAGGCAATATCCAATTGCAAATCATCTTTTTCGCCTTTCACTTGAACGACTGTACCTATACCCCATTTTTTATGAGAGGCTTTATCTCCAACGGACCAATCGACAGTTTCTGCGCCAACCCCCGCCTTTTGATTTCTTTTGCTTGTAATGGATGACTTCGTTGCGAGATGTTTTTTCTTTTGAGTGGGCGTTACCGATGTCCGTTTTTTAAATGGCGTGCTGTAGTCCCCTGTTAAGTAAGAAGGCAATCCTTCTTTTCTATCCACTTCTATCACTTCTTCATCGAGTTCTTCGATAAATGGTGAGGTTGGGTTATATTGTCTGCGTCCATAGAGTAAACGAGAAGATGCATTGGTTAAATATAGTTTTTTCTCTGCACGTGTAATCCCCACATACGCTAAGCGGCGTTCTTCTTCTAAATCGTCTTCCGTACTGTCTTGACGGATTAATGGGAAAATATTTTTTTCTACTCCGATAATAAAAACGATAGGGAATTCCAAACCTTTTGCGGCATGCAATGTCATTAGGGTAATTTCTGTACTTTCATCTTCAAACTCATCAGTTGGAGCGATTAAAGATAAATCAGTTAAGAAAGCTAATAATGTTTTATCTTCAGCATCTGATTTATCAAATGTTTGGGTAATCGAATAGAATTCTTCCAAGTTCTCGATTCGAGTTTCAGCTTCTAGAGTATTTTCTCTCTTTAAGCTCTCTAAATAACCTGTTTTATCTAATACACTATCCACTAAATCCGTAACGGTCACAAACTCTGTCATTTTACGGAAGTCACGGATCATCAAAGCGAATTCTTCTAAGTTGTTTGCCGCGCGTGAAGAGAGGTTCGTATTTTGCGCGTTGAGCGCCGTTTCGTACAAGGATGCATCGTTTGCATCTGCAATCTCTGCCAACTTCTCAATTGTTGCAGCTCCGATTCCACGTTTTGGTTCGTTGACAATCCGACGAAAGCTTAGATTATCTGCTGGGTTCACAATCAGCGTCAAATAAGCCATTAAATCCAAGATTTCTTTTCGTTCATAATATCCTGTCCCCCCGACAATCTGGAATGGAAGATTACGCTTGATTAAGGTCTCCTCCATCACACGGGACATGGCATTCGTACGGTATAAAATCGCGAAATCGTCATAAGATAAGGAGGGATCTTCGCGTCTTAATTGCTCAATCTGGTCCGCCACATAATTGGTTTCACCATATTCATCACTGGCAAAATAAACGGTGATTTTATCACCGGAGTGGTTGTCGGTCCAAAGATTCTTTTCTTTTCGGTTCAAGTTATTTTGGATGACTGTGTTAGCGGCTTGCAAGATGTTTTTGGTTGAACGATAGTTTTGTTCCAGCATAATCGTTTTCGCATTTGGGTAGTCTTTTTCAAAATCCAAAATATTTTGCATGTCCGCT
>DATGSY010000110.1:0-7053 GCA_035302125.1 Atopostipes sp. | reverse complement strand
CCCTTGTTGTTTAAGTTTTTAATTAAAATTATTCTTCAGTTACGAAAGGTAGTAAGCCCATGATACGAGCTCGTTTAATTGCTTGCGAAACTTTACGTTGATTTTTTGCATATGTTCCAGTAACTCGACGTGGTAGAATTCTACCTCTGTCGGATACGAAACGGCTTAATAAATCAATGTCTTTGTAATCCACATATTCAATGTGGTTCGCAGCTAAGAAATCTACTTTACGTCTTCTTCTGCCACCGCGACGTGCCATATTCATTTCCTCCTTTTATAAGTGTGAATCAAAACGGTAAATCATCATCTGAAATATCTGTTACGTCATCATTTGATTCGAATGGATCTTCGTTTCCGAAGTCAATATTCGCAAATGGATTCTCGTTATTGTTCGATGCATTACTAGACTGTTGTGATTGATTATTATTTGAATAATTATTTCCATAACCGCCTGAGCTGTTATTCGAATAATTACCTGCTTGTTGTCCGCCACCTGATTGGTTACGTCTGCTGTCTGTTACAGATTTCGGCTCAAGCATCTGGAAGTTATCTACAACAACTTCCGTTACATATACTGTGCGACCTTCATTGCTTTGATAATTTCTTGTCTGAATCGATCCAGTGACTCCAATTAAAGAGCCTTTCACAGAAAAGTTCGCTAGTGTTTCCGCTAAACCTCTCCACGCAACACAGTTAATGAAGTCCGTTTCTCTTTCTCCTTGAGCGTTAGTATAATTTCTTTCTACCGCTAAACTGAAAGATACAACAGCTATACCATTTCCTGTATAACGTAATTCAGGATCTCTTGTAAGTCTACCTACTAAAGTAGTGTTATTAATCAATCGAAAGCTCCTTTCATAAAATGTTCCACGTGAAACATTTTTAGCTTATTAGTCTTCTAAATGCTCTAAACGAACAATCATGTGACGTAAAATGTTATCGTTAATTCTTGCTAAACGATCAAATTCGTTAATTGCATCTGTTGAAGTAGAAGAAACGTTAACTACGTAGTAGTCGCCTTCTGTATATCCTTCAATTTCATATGCAAATTTACGATTAGTATCCCAGTATTCTGATTTTGTAACTTCTGCTCCGTTGTCAGTTAGAATAGCATCAAAACGCTCTACTAATTCTTTCTTCGCGTCATCACCTATATCTGGACGAATGATGTACAAAATTTCATGTTTAGTTGTTTTACTCATCGCATGTGCACCTCCTTATGGTCTTTCCGGCTCTTTATTTCTCAAAAGAGCAAGGAGAGTAATTAATAGATTATTACTCACTCGGAAAATAATACCATAAACCTTGATAGAATGCAATGTTTAAATAAAATATTAGGTTATAAAAACAATATTGTATTTAAGAAGTGACCTCATATTTTTGAATGGTCAATAATTGTAATTCACTTAGATAACGGTTACAATTTATGTGTATTACCTTGTTAATCGTTATCAAATACGGAAGGACAGTGACTATGAAAAAGATAATCAACAACCCAGATCAAGTTGTAGATGAAATGTTGGATGGACTCGTATTTGCGTATGATTCATTAGTAGAACGTATCCCGGAAACAATGGTCATCCACCGAAAAGAAGAACAAAATGGAAAAGTTGGCCTCGTTAGTGGTGGTGGAAGTGGACATGAACCTTCACATGCTGGCTTTGTCGGAAAGGGTATGCTCTCAGCCGCAGCAGCTGGTCAAGTATTTACTTCACCGACGCCAGATCAAGTATTGGAAGCTATAAAAGCAAGTGATGAAGGCGCTGGTGTATTTTTAATCATTAAAAATTACACAGGCGATGTCATGAATTTTGAAATGGCTCAAGATATGGCAGATTTAGAAGATATACAAGTAGAAACAGTCATTGTCGACGATGATATTGCAGTAGAAGACAGTACTTATACTGCCGGAAAACGTGGAGTAGCAGGAACTGTTCTTGTACACAAAATCCTTGGAGCCGCTGCAGAGGAAGGAAGTTCGTTAGAAGAAATAAAAGAACTTGCTGATCGCTTAGTTCCGAATATTAAATCTATTGGTGTCGCTTTGGGACCAGCTACGAATCCTGAAGTTGGAAATCCTGGTTTTGAAATTGAAGATGATGAAATTGAATACGGCGTAGGTATTCATGGTGAACCAGGATACCGTCGAGAAAAATTAAAACCTTCAAAAGAATTAGCGGCTGAATTGGTCGAGCAATTGAAGAAAAATTTTGACTGGAGCGAAGGCGATGAATATGCTGTTTTAGTCAATGGAATGGGCGCTACACCGTTGATGGAGCAATTCGTGTTTATGAATGATGTGAAAAAACTCTTAGTTGATGATGAAGGTCTCAATCTTTCCTTTAGAAAAGTAGGCGATTATATGACTTCTATCGACATGGAAGGCTTGTCGCTAACATTATTAAAATTAGAAGATAAACAATGGTTGGACTATCTAAATGCTCCTGTAGAAACCATTTCATGGTAAGGATTTATCGATTGTACAAGGAATTTACGGAGAGAGTGGGAGAATATGACTGAAAAAGTAAGTAAATGGATTGAATTATTTGGTGAAAAAGTTACAGAAAATAAAGAAACATTGAATCAGTTAGATACAGCGATAGGTGACGGCGATCATGGAAGTAACTTAACGCGCGGTGCAGCAGCTGTGAAAGAAAAAGCAGCTGAATCCACTTATGATACGTTATCTGATTTATTCCAAGATGTTGGAATGGCCTTGGTCAGTAAAGTAGGCGGAGCTTCTGGACCACTTTACGGATCTGCCTTTATCGAAATGGCAAAAAAAGCCAGAGAAACTGAAGATATGGGTGAGTTACTTGCAGCTGGTTTAGAAGGTATCCAAAAACGAGGTAAAGCGGAAGAAGGCGAAAAAACCATGGTTGACGAGTGGGCGCCAGTTATCGAACATGTGAAAGCTGGTACGTTAACCCAAGATGTCATCCAAGAAAATTTGGAAAAGACAAAAGAGATGAAAGCGACAAAAGGGAGAGCGTCCTATTTAGGTGATCGATCTATCGGCCACATCGATCCAGGCGCACAATCCAGTGCTTATCTTTTTGAAGCTTTATTAGAGGTAGGGGTATTAGATGACTAAAAAATACGGTATTTTACTCGTTTCTCATGTCGAAGAAATTACTGAAGGATTATTGAAACTACTCGACCAAGTGGCTGGAGATGTCACGATTAAAACAGCTGGTGGTGCGGAAGAAGGCGAAATTGGCACGAGTTTTAATAAAATTAATCAGGCACTCGAAGAATTCGACGAAGAGACGATTCTAGCTTTTTATGACTTAGGCAGTGCAAAGATGAATTTAGAAATGGCCATGGAAGGTACAGAGAAAGAGATTCTTTTATATGAAACAGCCTTTATTGAAGGAGCCTATGTCGCTGCTTCTTTATTGCAAACAGATGTCGATTTGAGCGTCGTTGAAGAGCAGTTAGAGTCATTGACTATTAAAGAAGATTAATGCGCTTAAAAAGCATTTTTAGCACTATAAAAGAGAACCTCAACAGTTGAGAGGTTCTCTTTTTTGTATTAGTCTTTCTTTCTCTGACCTCTAAGGAATCATCATAAATAATAAGGCAGCGATAATCGCACCTATAATTGGTCCAACGACTGGAACCCATGCATAACCCCAATCAGAGTGTCCTTTGCCCGGTATTGGCAATACTTGGTGTGCAATTCTTGGCCCCAGGTCACGAGCGGGGTTAATTGCGTATCCCGTCGTACCCCCTAAGGACATACCGATAGAAACGATGAGTAAACCGACCACGATAGGGTTTAATCCATCTGTGAAAGTTCCCATTCCAAACGCCAATAACCCAAATACAAGCATCGCTGTACCAACAATCTCGCCTAAAATATTTGACGTTGTGTCACGAATTGCTGGAGCTGTAGAGAAGACAGCTAGTTGAGTCATTGGATCTTCCGTTTCCGCAAAGTGAGGACGATAATGAAGCCAAACGAGAACAGCACCCACGAAAGCTCCTGCCATTTGCGCTATAATATAAGGAATTACACTGCTCCAAGGAAATTCGCCAGCGACTGCCATACCTACTGTTACAGCTGGATTAATATGTGCGGGGGAGAGGAATCCAGATGAAAAGACTGCAATTGTAACGGCTAGTCCCCAACCCAATGTAATAAGTACCCAACCGCTTCCTTCTGACTTCGTTTTATTCAACACATCTGCCGCAACTACTCCGTCACCCAATAGAATCAATATGAACGTACCGATAAACTCTCCCAATAATTGTTGGGTCATTGTTGTATCCATAAAAACAACTCCTTATATCTATTGTCCTCTTAAATTTTTGAGTTGTATTTGAGCCACTGTCTTTTCTAAATCCTCGGAGTGTCCACGTTTTTCATGTTCTGTCCAGTCAAAATAATCCGCCATATAATCGACGACTTTATCCTTCCATTCAGTCAGTACGTCTGTAGAAAAGAGCAAGATATCCGTTCTTCTTAAAAAGAAATCAACAGGTGTCATCGCACTTTCGTATTCTAAAGCATAGAGTAAAGCGAGTTCTATATTTAAAGGTAATTCTTCTTCTTTGGCTTTATCTTTTAACGAGAAGACAATTTCTGAGTTAGTTCCATACCACTGAATCATCCGCTTCGCTTGATCCTCGCTCAGACCGATAGCTGTTCCTTCCGAAAGGTTTTCAGTGAGGTACTCATCCATCGTTAAAGACTTCGGAAGATTTCCACCGGATAAGGCGATATGTTCCGTATCTCCCTCTGGATACGTTACTCCTGTTTTCATTTTTAACTCGTCTTCAATCGTCATAAACGTATCTTCCGCCATCAAACGATAATCGGTCAATTTTCCACCAGCAATCGTTACAAGACCGGTTTCTGAAACAAACACATCATGCTCTCTTGAAATGGCAGATGGATCGGTTGCACCTTCTTCTAAAATCAGTGGACGTAAACCAGACCAACCCGTTTCGATATCTTCAAGCGTTAAATTCGCTTCAGGGAAACGGAAATTGACAGCTTTTAGAAGATACTCAATGTCTTCTTCCGTAATCGGCGGTTCTTTTAAATCCCCCTCATAGGGCGTATCTGTGGTTCCAAAATAGGTCTTGTTTCCTCTTGGGATAATAAAAATCATTCGATTGTCCTCAAGTCCCGAATCAGTATAAACAGTTCGTTTCACCGGTAATTTTTTGGAATCCACGACAAAATGGACGCCTTTTGTCGGATACATCCGCTCTTCTTCATGTGTTTTTTGGATATTTCGAATGTCATCCGACCAAGGTCCTGTTGCATTAACCACAACCGTTGCTTGGATTTCAAACGTTTCTTCCGTTAATACATCCTTTGCGACAACGCCTGTGATTCGTTTATTGGTATCATAAACAAAATCAATTGCCTGCACATAATTTGTAATGAAAATACCTAATTCATGCGCTTTTTTCAAAATTTCTGTGGTTAGACGAGCATCATCATTGACATAATCTAAATATAACCCGCCATTAATTAGTCCATCCTCTTTAATGCCCGGCGCTTCATCCAATACTTCATCTCTTGAAATCAGCTGATAAGACCATTCTTCGTCTACATCCGCCAATCGGTCGTATAAATCCAAGGCGACTTCGGCAGAAAAAGCGGTAAATGAAGCACCTGCTTCATCATACACCGGTAAAAGCATTTTTTCAGGTCGTACAATATGAGGAGCATTTTGGTTGATGACTTTGCGTTCTTTGACAATATCGGAAACCAATTCTACTTCAAATTGTTTCAAATACCTTAAACCACCGTGAACAAGTTTGGTTGATCGACTTGACGTTCCAGCAGCAAAATCCTGCATTTCAATGAGACCGGCCTTCATCTTTTTGGCGCCGGCCTGTAAAGCAAGTCCTGCTCCAGTGATTCCTCCACCAATAATTAAAACATCCATTCGTTCATTCGTCAGTTGTTTAATCGCTTCTGCTCTTGTTTTTGAGGAGAATTTCATATAGTCATTCCTCCTTCGAATCCATTTCTATAAAAATTCTAGACAATTAACCCCTACCTCAATATCTTAAATGAACGCTAGGTAGAGGTCCATTGTCAATGAATACCCCTTATAGTTGTCTAATCTTCTATTCGTCTTTTTTTCTAGGTTTATGCTTAAAGACTCTCGTTGCTTCAACGGCTGCTTGCCAACCAGCGTATAAGTCGTCACGGTCTTCTTGGGACATTTCTGGTTCAAAAGTGGCGTCTTCTTCCCAATATTCCTTCACTTCATCCATATCTTTCCAGAATCCTGTCGCTAGTCCAGCTAAATAAGCAGCACCTAGAGCTGTCGTTTCCATGACCTCCGAACGTTCAATGGTTGTCCCTAGAATGTCTGCTTGAAATTGCATTAAGAAGTCATTATTCGCTGCCCCACCATCCACACGCATTGTTGGAATTTCAACGCCTGAGTCTTTTACCATCGTATCTAGTACATCTCGCGTTTGATAAGCCAGGGATTCCAAGGTAGCGCGGATAAATTGTTCTTTAGACGTTCCACGAGTTAAGCCAAATACCGCTCCTCTTGCATCTTGATCCCAATGCGGTGCACCAAGTCCGGTAAATGCTGGTACCACATAAACATTATCTGTGGAATCCACCTTAGTTGCGTATTCTTCTGATTCAGGAGATTCTCTAAACAGTCGCATCTCGTCACGAAGCCATTGAATCGCTGAGCCGGCGACAAATATACTCCCTTCTAACGCATAATTGACCTCCCCATTGATTCCATAAGCGATGGAAGTTAGTAGCCCATTATCTGATTTTATCGGTTCTTTACCGGTATTCATGATGATGAATGCGCCCGTTCCGTAAGTATTCTTGACCATTCCCTTTTCAAATGCGGCTTGTCCAACTAAAGCGGCTTGCTGATCTCCAGCCATACCCGCAACTGGTACAGAAGCACCGTAGAAATGGTGTGGAACGGTTTCGCCATAAACTTCTGAAGAAGAACGAACTTCTGGAAGCATTTCACGAGGAATATCTAAGAGTTCTAAAATCTCTTCGTCCCAGTCTAAATCGTAAATATTAAATAACATTGTACGGCT
>DATGSY010000109.1:0-6418 GCA_035302125.1 Atopostipes sp. | reverse complement strand
GAAAAGGTCGTTGAACAACATGAAATTGGTGTCGAAATTGACGAAGAGTTGGATTTAGCCGATGGATATGAAATTTTGGAACCAACTTTGTCCAATAACCTCGTCAATTTATCCGGAGCAGCATCTACGATGGCAAGCATTGACAAAGTCATTGTGGAAATCTCATCGAGTGAAACTGAGATAAACGATGATATTTTACAGTTAGCGCCAGTGCTTGTATTGGACGAAGAAGGTAACCCGTTAAATGTCAATGCCGATCCAAGTCAAGTTGAAATCTTAGCACCAGTTGTCCGGACGCAAAAAGAAGTCCCGATTGTTTTAAGAAAAGGATCAGGGGCGACGGCAGGATACAGTTATGAAGTCTCTTTAAGCAATGCGGAATCCGAATCGGTTATTGTTCGAGGAGAGCCAGAAGCTGTAGAAGAACTATCGAACTTTCCAATTACTGTAAATTTTGATAATATTACAGAGTCTACTTTAAAAACCGTTCCGATTGGCTCATTGCCGGAAGGAATTGAAGAAATTAATAAAGATGAAGTAGAAGTTTTAATTGAAGTTACAGAAAATGATTCAAATAACTCAATAGAAGATTAATTGAAAATAAAGGAGTATTCTAAATGATTAAATTCGGTACAGATGGTGTTCGAGGAGTGGCAAATAGTGAATTAACACCTGAAATGGCGTTTAAATTAGGACGTTTTGGTGGTTATGTTTTAGCACAGCATATCGAGGAAGATACCCCTCGAGTACTGGTTGGACGCGACACTCGAATTAGCGGACGCATGTTGGAGTATGCTTTAGTTGCGGGATTGCTTTCAATCGGCGCTGAAGTATTACGCTTAGGCGTCATCTCAACACCTGGTGTGGCTTACCTGACACGCCAGCAAAATGCTACAGCAGGCATTATGATTTCAGCATCACATAATTCCGCGGAAGATAACGGGATTAAATTCTTTGGTTCAGACGGTTTTAAATTGTCGGATGAACAAGAAAGAGAAATTGAGGATTTAGCAAATGCTAAAGAAGACAACCTTCCTCGCCCAAGTGCTGAAGGCATTGGAACTGCAGAAGAGTATAAAGAAAGTGTCTTAAAGTATATTCAATACTTAAAACAAACGGTTCCTGGAGATTTATCTGGGTTAAAAGTTGTTTTAGATGCAGCAAATGGTGCAACGGCTCCAATCGTTAACCGTTTATTTGCGGATTTAGAGACCGATTTCTATGTGGTTGGCGATTCGCCAAATGGCTTAAATATTAATGATGGCGTGGGAAGTACCCATCCAGAATTAATGGCCGAAACGGTTGTTGAAAAAGAAGCCGATGTTGGTTTGGCCTTTGACGGCGATGGCGATCGTCTTATTGCAGCGGATGAAAATGGGAATATTGTCGATGGCGATAAAATTCTTTATATCTGTGGGAAGTTTTTAAATGACAATGGTCAGTTGAAAAACTCGACGGTCGTATCTACAGTCATGAGTAATATTGGGTTTTATCATGCTTTAGAAGAGCATGACATTAAATCGGTGAAAACAAACGTAGGTGACCGCTTTGTGGTTGAAGAAATGCGCGAAAATGGCTACAACTTAGGGGGCGAGCAATCTGGACATGTCGTCTTTTTAGATCATTCAACAACAGGCGATGGTTTATTGACTGGGATTCAACTGTTGCACGTCATGAAAGAAACTGGAAAACCATTATCTGAACTAGCCGCTGAAGTAACTACATATCCTCAAGAATTGATTAATATTCGAGTGACGGATAAAGAGGCAGTAATGGACCATCCACGTGTGCAACAAGTCATTAAAGACGTGGAAGAGGAAATGGCCGGTGACGGACGCGTGTTGGTTCGAGCAAGTGGTACAGAGCCGTTACTTCGTGTCATGACAGAAGCCCCTACCCAAGAAAAAGTAACGGCATATTGTGAACGAATCGCAGAGGTTGTTCGAGAAGAATTTGGTTTAGAGGAAAAATCTTCAAATTAAATATAAAAGTTTTGCCCATGACTCCTAAAAGGTCTTGGGCAAATTCTTATAATTGAATATACTTCTATTTATATGAAAGGTAGATAAAATGAACTTTATTACAAAAGACGTTTTATATAATTCAGGGGATATTAAAAGGGAAGCGAAAGCGCAATTAAAAGGAAATTGGCGTTCAGCAATCATTTTGGTCCTTATTCCTACCGCATTTGCAGCTATTTTTATCGGAAATACGGCTCAAAATACCTACAATCAATCATTCGGTGCGGACCTTTTAGATATTATTCTGAATTTCATACATACATTCTTACTTGTCGGCGTTAATTTTACATTTTTAGATTTCCTTCGTCGCCATGACGAATACATCGATCCGATTCGCGGCGTCATCCAAGGCTTTAAAAAAGAATATTTTGGGAATTTGTTTCTTCTAAAAATCACTAAGTATTTTTTCGTCTTTTTATGGACTTTATTATTTATTATTCCTGGCATCGTTAAAGCCATCGCTTATTCGCAAGCCGAGTTTATTTATAAAGATACTGTAGATCGAACAGGTGAGCAACCTAGTCCAAGAGAATGCCTTAAAGAGAGTCAACGCTTAATGAAAGGCCATAAAATGGATTTGTTTGTGCTTGATTTGAGTTTTATTGGCTGGCATATCTTGGCGTTATTTACATTCGGTATTTTATATATCTGGTTACTTCCTTATCTGACGTTCAGTCAAGTCGTTTTTTATGAAAATATTGCGGGAGAGGACTATTTAGGAACGCCAGAACCCATTCCTCCGTATGAAAATGATGAAGATTACCAAACAAAAATGGAAGAACCTTATGAAGAGGTCGGCAAAGACCCCGATGACTTTAGAGATTTTGAAGATTTTTAGACAATAAAAAAGCGTGACCTTCAAAGGCCACGCTTTTTTGTATATTTATCTAAACTGTTTTAAAATAAGAATGCACTTACATGCATTTAAATGATACAATCTAAGTTGGTAGGTTAACGTCTTCGATTTCCGCCGCCAAAAAGTATAAAGAGACGAAGAACGTTTAAGAAAGAACCGATGGCTGCGGCTACATAAGTCATAGCTGCTGCACGCAGGACTTTATTGGCGCCTTCGAGTTCCTCACCCACAAGAATCTGTTCAGATTCTAAAATAGACAGCGCACGGTTGGAAGCGTTAAATTCTACTGGTAAAGTAATCAACTGGAAAATAAAAGTTAATGAAAACAAGATCAATCCAAGGTTAATTAACGTTTGGCCAGCACCTGCTCCAATAAATAAGCCTAAGATTAAGATAGGAAGCGCAGCTGTTTGTCCAATATTTACAATTGGTACGATTCCACTACGTAAACGTAAATAGACGTAATCATCCCGATCTTGCAACGCATGCCCAGCCTCGTGAGCTGCAACACCAATAGCAGCTACGGAAGTAGAGTCAATCGTTGAATCTGACAATCGTAAAATATTATTTTTTGGGTCATAATGATCGGTTAAATTTCCTTGTACACGTTCAATTTCCACATCGCCTAAATTTGCATAATCTAGGATATAACGTGTAATTTCGGATGCATTGTAACCTAATTTTGAGTGCACTTCGCTGTAACGGCGATAAGTGTTTTGTACATAACTTGATGCCAACCCAGAAATAGCTAATGCTATAATCACTAGGATATAGGTTGGATCAAAATAAAAAGGGAAAAACATTGATAATCATCCTCCTTTTAAATTTATAAATGAAATTATTTTTCCTTCATACATAAGGAATGACCAATCACTCCTTAATTGTAAGCAAAAATCATACGCTTTGATAGCTATTTAAAATAGCATGAGAACTTATCTTTCATGAAAATCCTTGGTAAATAGCGCGTAGATCCTTACCTTGGAATTTATTATAGCACAGAAATGAGAAGAGAAAATGTGATTCGTTTGAATATATTGTTAACATAAAATTAAAAAATAAGCATTTAGAAAGGGTTATTGTATGAAAAATACAAAAGAGTTATTCAGTCGTTTCGAAGAAGTTTTTGGTTACACAGCAGATAATCTCTATTTCTCTCCAGGGCGCATTAATTTAATTGGAGAGCACACCGACTATAACGGAGGAAAAGTTTTCCCTAGCGCAATTACAATGGGTACATACGGGGTGGCCGCTCCAAGAGAAGATAAAATGGTTTATGCTTTCTCAGACAATTTGTCAGAGCTTGGAACATTGTCTTTTTCTTTGGAAGAGATAACTTATGAAAAAGAAAGTAGCTGGACGAATTATGTAAAAGGCATGCTATTATACATTCAAGAAAAAGTCGGAGATTTTCCGCATGGTTTTGATTTATACATTTACGGCACCATTCCAAATGGCGCGTCACTGTCTTCATCCGCTTCCTTGGAAATTCTCACAGGCGTCATCGCAAATGACCTTTATGGCGCTGACTTGAGCGGTGAGACTCTCGCAAAATTAGGTATGCGCGTTGAAAATGAATTCTTAAGCTTGAATTCTGGTATTATGGATCAATTTATTATTGCGAATGCAAAAGAAGGTCATGCTCTATTACTGGATACGAATACGCTGGAATATGAGCAGATACCATTAGATTTACCTGACCACAAAATCGTTATTATGAACTCTTTAGTCCGCCGTGAGTTAGTGGATTCTGAATACAACACGCGACGTGAACAATGTAAAGAAGCTGTCGAAATGCTTCAGAATGTTGTTTCCATTTCAGATTTAGGTGAATTAACGGAATCTGAATTTGAAGAATATAAATTTGCCATCACAGATCCAGTGGTTGAACGCCGCGCGAAGCACGCCGTCTATGAAAATCAGCGAACAGAAAAAGCAGCAGAAGCTTTACAAGATGGTCAATTGGATATTTTCGGTGAATTAATGAACCAATCACATCTTTCATTACATGAGGATTATGAAGTAACCGTCAAAGAAACGGACTTACTTGTGCGCTCCGCTTGGAAGCAAGATGGTGTGGTGGGTGCCCGCATGACTGGTGGGGGCTTCGGTGGTTGCTGTATCGCCATCGTTGAAAACGAACACGTTGATGCCTTTATTGAAAACGTAGGGGCTGACTATGAAAATGAAATTGGTTATGCGCCGGAGTTTTACATCGCTGAAACAGAAGATGGTGCACACAAAATTTAAGGGTGAAATTGGAGAATGCAAATGACTATTGATCAATTAATTACAAGTTTTATTCAAAAAAGTATAGAGATTGGTGACTTAAATCCACTCGATGAAGTCTACATGACTAATCGTCTATTAGATATCCTCCGATTGGAAAGTTTTGAAAAAGTGGAAGATTTAGGCGAAATTTCAATTTCTCGTTTAGATCTTTTAGACCAACTCGTAGAGTTCGCTGTTGGAAATGGAACAATTGAAGATTTAACAGCCACACGGGATGTCTTGTCCTCAAAAATCATGGATTTAGTAACGCCTAGACCTTCCGAAGTCAATGAAAAGTTCTGGGAGGATTATGAAACCAATCCACAATTAGCGACAGATAACTTTTTTGAAATGAGTAAACGAAATAATTATATTAAGACACGTGAAATTGCGCAAAATATTGCTTTTACCTATGAAGATGAAACATACGGTGAAATTCAAATTACGATTAATTTATCGAAACCAGAAAAAGATCCCAAAGAAATTGAACTCGCTGCGAAATTTGAACAGTCGACCAATTATCCAAAAAATGCACTTGTGGTGGAAAACGAAGGTTTCATTGGAAATCTTACACACCCAGGACGCTCGAATCACCGGATCATACGAATGGATTTAAAAGGAGACGAATGGGGCTTCCAATTTTCGCCTTATGCTTACTACAAGGAACACTCCATCTTTTTAGCGATTGAACATCGCCCGATGGACGTCGGTGTACAGGCCATTCGAAATCTATTGGAGATTATTAAACAGTTTCCTCATTATTTCGTCGGATCAAATGCAGGTTTGCCGATTGTCGGTGGTTCCATTTTAAGTCAAGACCACTATCAGGGAGGGCGCCATCATTTCCCTATCCAAGATGCCGGTTATGTGTATCGTTTTGAAATGGAAGAAACGCCAACTGTTGAAGCGGGCATTTTGAAATGGCCAATGTCAGCCATTCGCTTAAGGAGTAAAGATTCCGAAGAGATCGTTAAAGCAGCTAAAAAAATCATGAAAGAATGGGAAACATACTCCGACGAATCAGTAGGTATTCACGCATATACGGGAGATACCCCTCACAACGCAGTTACCCCTATTGCACGCATGAATGGCAAGCTGTTTGAATTGGATATCGTCCTTAGAAATAACCGAACTTCTGAAGAGTTCCCGGATGGTATTTTTCATCCTTATCCACATGTCCAGCACATCAAGAAAGAAAATATTGGGTTAATCGAAGTGATGGGACTAGCTATTTTGCCTCCGCGTTTGAAAGAAGAGCTAAAAGAGGTAGAAG
>DATGSY010000108.1:0-2798 GCA_035302125.1 Atopostipes sp. | reverse complement strand
ATCCTTTGTTGTTGAACTTTTTGGAACGGGAGTACCAAACACATCGCGATAAAGAAGAATTATTAAGTGAACTGGAAGAAGGGTATTCTGAAACAAAAGCGGAAGAGTTGATGATTGCGCGCTACAAACGATTCATTATCGCAGACGAAAATCAAGCTCAAAACGATATCCCAGGACAACTCTTTAAAATCTTTCTTTGTCTAGGAACATGGCGACCGGAACTTTTGACGAACGAATCGTTTCATCAATTTCTCCAAGGCCTATTTCACCATCATGAATATGAACGGTATTTATCGAATCTTCAAAACAAATCCTATGTGATTCAGGATACTGACCGCCAAGGGAATGTAGTTTACAGAATTGATGAAAAGGTACAAGCTGCCTTCTTGAACGATCACTCGAATCAAAGTTATTCGATTCCAGACCATTTGAAAATAGCGGTTTATCGTTATTTAATTGCTGAATTTGTATCAGAGGAAGAGGCCTTTAAACAACCCTTGCTTCAAGTGTTTAAGCTGATCCGAAGTCAAAGTGATATCCTATCAGAACGTGATTTTATTAATACTCTACTAGGCGAACTGAGTGAAGTGAGAGATACAGCTTCTCAAAATAACGAGACGTTGAAATGGTTAGAAATTCAGTTATTGATTGTGGAAGAATTAAAAGTTTCCTATTTAGAACAAGTGACCGGTCAAGCGATCATCACGGATGTTTTAGAAACGATTCTGCAAACGCAGGCCTACCAATTCATTGGGTTACTGGATAGTAGTTTGAAAGACGTGGCTTTATCGACACAGAACCTCTATTTATATGGACGCATTAAATACAACACAGGCGATATTGAAGTCGCGGTTGGTTTATTAAAAGAGAGTATTCCAACCTTTGAAAGAATCATCAACACACCAGAAATTGATTATATTTATAATATCGGCAGAGAGAATATAGGCTTTGATTTGGTGGATCATGACTTGTATGTGACGATGCATTTTCCAAAAGAAGCTTTTCATATAAATGGTATGCCGACGCAATTGATTATTAATGGCACTTTAACAAATGAAAGCCAGACGATTCGATTTCAATTTTTAGAGGATGTTGAAAACCCCGCACTTATATTTGAGGCCTTACGGTTGATTATGAAAGGGAATATCCTTCTTGGGGAAGTGAAGGACAGTGAGCGGTTGTTAGCGGCTTACCAATTATTCACTTATTATGCAGACATTCCGCAGTACGTTATTCAAAATAATCTATTGCTGGTGGAAATTGATTTGGCGAATAATGCGTATTGGTATGAACAGAGATACAAAGACGGTACGCGGACAATCCAATCCATGCTTCAAAAGGATTTCGACTATTTCTCAGTGTATCCGGAAGATTTATTTGTCTTGTATAAATATCTGGTCACCACGCTAAAAAGTTATGGTCCAAATGCCATTTACCAAAATATTCATCGCTACATCGTTCAGACAATCCATCAATCTTATTTCCCTATCAAACAGTTTGAACATTCGATTTTATATTATGAAGGCTATATTGATTATTTAACTAGGAATACGAATGAGTTTCGTGAGTATTATATGAAACGAAAAGAACGAAATTTTGCGAACCCGCTGCTAGGAGAAAGTTACTATGAGCTGGGCTTTGTTGATTTAATTGCGACAAAAGAGTTTCAACCCGACGATTTCAATCCTATGATAGATAGCTATATTGATCAACTAGAATCGGTGTATGGAGATAAGAATCGTTTGCTGCTTGATTTCTATGCCTTAAAAGGGGATCACGCGTATAATTGTGACGATTATCAAACAGCGATTGACTATTATAGTAGAGCGGTGCAGATGGTGAAAGAAATCTTTGGACCGACTTATGAAACTGGGCGAATGGTGATCAATTACCGGTATAAGTTGTTGCTTGCTGAATTTGAAGAAATGTACCGAAAAATTCTAAACCATGAATTGGTTACAGGCCAAGAGGTCTTAGATTTATTGGAGCGCTTTAGATTCTCTTATAAAATGGTTCGTAATTATCATGAGGATGGTTTACCCCAAGCAGAAACCTATACGTTTGATCATGAAGTGAAGATGGATGATTTAGAAAGTCTGTTGAATCAGGTCTCTCTTGATGATTTATATGCCGTACTTGAAGTGCATTTGAGTGATGAACTTTTAGTTGGAAAGGGCGGCTTGTTAGATGTTGCTCGACTCAATTACGAGTTAACGTTAGAGATCTTCTATGAAGAAGTGGCAAAATATCACTATAAATTAGATCTCAATCGAATGAATCTCTTAGTGAGAAAAAGTATGGAAGGGATGGATAATGATTGGGAGACGACTTTTAGATATTCTCGAACGACTATAGAAACGCAAAGGAAACTATTTGCGACAACAGACGCAGGAGCTGAAACTTTTGTCACGCAATTTATTTTACTCTTGTTCAATGGAGTAGTAAAAAATGCGCAGATTGCTTCAGTAGATATGGAAGAAGAAACCTTTTTAAACTTTTTAAACAGTAAATTGAATTTTTTAGAAAATAGTCAAAACTTCCGAAAAAACATCACAAAAGAAATCATCAAAGTCCTTAAAGATGTAGAACATTTAAGATAAATATGAGTAGATAAAAAGAGTAGAACCCTAGGAATTACTTTCTAGAATTCTACTCTTTATTTTTTATCATATATGGGATTATACGATAAAAGCTGGTATGATGTAGTCGTTTAACGTTTTATCGATAAGAATAGGTAGGATAAAATAAAGACATGGAAAAGTATATTCTCCACTCAATATTTTTTACTGTTTATTTGA
>DATGSY010000107.1:0-3396 GCA_035302125.1 Atopostipes sp. | reverse complement strand
CACGAACGTTATTTGACGATTTCCTTTAAACGTTCCCTAAAAAAATGGCTTTTTTAGGGGCTTAGTTCAGTGCGCCCAAAATTCACTTTTCCTGTCGAAACTTTACTGTTTTTTTACTTGACTATATACCACTAGACTATATCTTTTATTTAAATTCATAATTAGTAACAGTATAAATTAATTTCACGAAGAAACCTTCTAAAAGACTTTAATTTATCGGATAATTTTTCGTTCAGTCAGAAACCAAGCTAAAAAGACACCTACAATAGCCCCCGTTGTATCCAAAATGACATCCGCCATCATGCCGGTTCTCCCTGGATTAAAGGTTTGTCTAAATTCATCAAATGAGGCATACCCGATACACAATAAAATCGATAAAAGAATGGTTAACCAATCATGTCTCACTCTTTTTCTTAAACCTAAAAACCAAAACAAGCCCAAGAAAAAGTAGCTGAAGAAATGGGCAGCTTTTCTTATGAAGAACTCAACAAAAGAAAAATAATCTGAATTTGCAATGGATACTATTGATCCACCATATTCAAATTGAAACTGCGATAAAAAGTTTTCGAACGGTTTACCAGCTAAAATCGTCTCTAATGGTGAGGTAAGACTTTGAGTTTCATAGGTCATCGAAGAGCTCCAGAATAATAAACCCATGATAATAAATGGCATGGCCAAATAAAAATGATCCATCGCCGTTAATCTTTTTTGCATCTAAATCATCCTATGTTTATTCTTTTTCTTCTCTATTCTAACGGAGATTATTCGTATTTTGAATCTTTTTTGGTAAAATGAGTTATATTAGAATAAAATGAAGAAAGGATTGGATTTATGAGTTATAAAAATACATGGGACATGGAAAGTGTTTTTGCCGGCGGAAGTGATTCCCCGCAATTTTACGATAAAGTTTCTTTCCTGGAATCAGATTTAGAAGAGTTCGACGTAATGGTCAAAGATTGGGACACTGAAAAGGACGCTCCTAACTTTGAACAATTAGAGACTTTACTGAGCGAACGCGAAAAAATAGAAAAAGGAATTGGGGAAACTCGAACGTTTATTTCTGGATTGGCATCTGCAGATGTCAACGATACAACGGCTCGAACAAATTTAAACTTAGTAGCGAATTTATACAAAAATCTATCCAATTCGCTAGTTCTATTTCAAAAGAAATTAAGTGAGATTTCTGAAGAGCAATTCAAGCAATTGCTTGAACAAGAGCCCTTTAAGCAAAGTGCCTTTCCATTAACAGAAATTCGAGAACAAGCTCAAAAATTACTTTCTACCGAAGAAGAGGAATTAATTAATAACCTTTCCATTGATGGTTTTCAAGGATGGGGCAACATGTATAACGAATTAGTCGCCACCATTCAAGTCCCATTTGAAGAAAATGGCGAAATCAAATACTACTCAGCTGGGCAAGCAGAAAATAAAATGAACGCTGAAAAAGACCCGCAAAAACGTGCAGAAATGCTAGAAGCTTGGGAAACAACTTGGGCAGAGAAAGCAGATCTATTCGCAAATACATTAAATCATTTAGCAGGCTTCCGTTTGAGTAATTACGAAGCCCATGAAATTGACGACTACATGGAACCACCATTGGAATACAACCGTATTGAAAGTGAAACATTGGCTGCTATGTGGGATACCATTTCAGCAAATAAAGAGAAAATAGTAGAATACTTCGAGCGTAAAGCAAAATTATTAGGTTTAAACAAGTTGAGCTGGTTAGATGTCACAGCGGGTGTAAATGTCGGAGATTTTGAAGAAAAAGAATATACATTTACGGAAGCAGCGGATTTCATTATCGAGAATTTTGAAACATTTAGTCCGAAGATGGCTAGTCTTTCAAAACGTGCTTTTGAAGAACAGTGGATTGAAGCCGAAGATCGATCGGGTAAACGCCCGGGTGGTTATTGTGCAAATCTGCCAGAATCTGAGCAATCGCGTATTTTCATGACATTCTCAGGAAGTTCTGACAATGTCTCTACACTTGCGCATGAATTAGGCCATGCTTTCCATAGCTCTGTCTTGCGTGATTTACCCATCTTAAACCAAAAATATGCAATGAACGTGGCTGAAACAGCTTCTACATTTGCAGAACTTGTTGTTTCAGATGCTACAATAGACAACGCTGATTCTGAAGCAGAAAAAATTAGTTTATTGGATCAAAAAGTATCGCGCAGTGCCACAATGATGATGAATATCCACGCCCGTTACATTTTTGAAAGAAGCTTCCATGACGAAAGACAAAAAGGAATTGTATCGGCTAAACGTCTGTCTGAATTGATGTTAGCGGCTCAAAAAGAAGCGTATGAAGATGCATTAGAAACCTACCACCCAATGTTTTGGGCAGCGAAATTACACTTCTTCAATACAGGAGTGCCCTTCTATAACTTTCCTTATACATTTGGTTATTTCTTTAGCTTGGGGATTTATGCTCGTGCACTGGAATCGGATAAATCATTTGAAGACGAATATATCGCTTTACTTAGAGATACAGCAAGTATGTCTACAGAAGATTTGGCTCAAAAACACTTGCAAGTCGATTTAAGAAAACCTGACTTTTGGCAAGAAGCGATTGATCGCACACATGCAGATATTGATGAATTCTTGGCGTTAACTGAAAAATATGTATAAGATCTTTTGAATACAAAAAAGCTTCCAATGATTGAATATCATTGGAAGCTTTTTATTCGTTTAAAGTGAATTAATAACGTCCATAACCAACAATTCGACTTGCCCAGTATCCTGAAGTTAAACTTGCGTATGCTACTCCAGTAGATGTTTGTGCCCCAATAAATTGGCCATTTCCAGTATAGATACCAACATGATCGATATTTCCATTACGCCCGTTACTAAAGAAGACTAAGTCTCCAACACTTGGACTACTTACTCGTTGTGTTGTAGCGTATTGAGACCACGTGGTTCTTGGAATTGATTTTCCGTGAGCACTGAATACTTGTTGTACAAAGGCTGAACAGTCAATACCATTTCTTGAATTTCCACCAAAATCATAAGGAACACCTAACCAACTATTAGCAGTAGAAATCAGATTTCCGGATGGTGCTGGTTTAGGTTCCGGTTTTGGCTCTGGTTTGGGTTTAGGTTTTGGTGCTGGTGCTGGATTAGACGGTTCTGGTTGTCTATTTCCTCCACCATTATTATTGTTATTATTACTGTTGCTATTATTACTTGGTTGTTCTTGTCTTGGCTGTGATGTTTCACGAGGTGACTCGTTTTCGACAACACGATTCGTGTTATCACGTTCTCTGTTTGATGTAGCAGGAGCAACATCTGCTGAAGCTACTTCAGTCGTTTCTTCGACAACCTCTGCTTCTTCAACGCTCGCTTCTTCTTCACGAGCTCTTTCTTGTGCAGCTTGTTCTGCTGCAGCTT
>DATGSY010000106.1:0-5142 GCA_035302125.1 Atopostipes sp. | reverse complement strand
TCAATTTCAACTCGATCCAATCCAAAGAAACCGAATAATTTAGTGACTCGGAAATTCTTTGTTGAGCCATCTAATTTATTTAAAGTCACATTGTCCCCTACATTAATTTCTCCTCGAAAGACTCGCCCGACTCCAATACGGCCGACATAATCGTTATAATCTAATAAAGAGATTTGAAATTGTAACGGTTCTTCTGAGTTATCTTCTGGGGCTGGAATTTCTTTTAGAATGGTTTCGAATACGGGATCCATTGTTTCTTCTTGATCTGCCGGGTCAGAAGAATAACTGCTTGTTCCGTTGATTGCTGAAGCATAAACGACTGGGAATTCTAATTGTTCGTCGTCCGCATCCAATTCAATAAATAAATCTAACACTTGATCGACGACTTTTTCTGGGTCTGCAGTCGGTTTATCAATTTTATTCACAACAACAACAGGTTTTAGTTGCTGTTCAAGTGCTTTTTGTAAAACAAAACGTGTTTGAGGCATCGGACCTTCGAAAGCATCCACGACTAAAATAACACCATCTACCATTTTTAATATACGTTCTACTTCACCACCAAAGTCCGCGTGCCCAGGAGTATCTAAAATATTGATGACTGAGTCATTGTAGTTAACGGCAGTATTTTTAGATAGAATAGTAATACCACGTTCTTTTTCAATAGCATCTGAGTCCATCGCACGATCTTCTAGTTTGTTGTGTTCATCAAGAGTTGTTGATTGTGTCAATAGTTGGTCAACCAATGTCGTTTTACCATGGTCAACGTGTGCAATAATCGCTATGTTTCGAATATCTTCTCTTAAATTCATTTTTAATCAAAATCTCCTCAATTGATTACAGTCTTTTACTATTTAGCGTAATCGAAAAAAATACTTAGGTATTTTACCAGTATTTACTTACGAATACAATGTTTAATCTTAAAAAAATTATAGGAGCTCACTAATCTCTTTCTGTGCGGTAGGTGTAGCCATGATTGTAGGACTACTATTTAAGATATCTACTGGTGAGCCATCAAAATTGGTTACCACTCCACCATTTTCTTGCACCATCATCAAACCAGGAGCAATATCCCAAGGTTTTAATCCATAAGAAACATAGGCTACAGTACTTCCTTTAACTAATTCAGCGAATTCTAAGCCTGCTGAACCTAAAGTTCGTACGCCCATTGCTCGTTTTGTGATTTCCGCATTCAATCCGACTTGTTTATCGGATAAAAACATACTATTTGAGGCAAAAAGGCCGTCTTTTAAAGACAAGTCTTTGATTTTAGGTAATCGTTGGTCGTTACAATAAACGCCTTCGCCTTTAATTGACCAATACAATTTATCACGTTCAACGTCATAGATGTAAGCTTGTTGGCCAACGCCCTTTTCATAAACAGCTAGCATAACCGCATAGTTCTCATTTTGAAGAACAAAATTTAATGTCCCATCAATTGGATCCAAAAACCATACCGTCTGATTCTCAAAGTCTGTTCTATCGACTTGATCGCCGAATCCTTCTTCACTAATGATTAAGTCGTCAGGAAAATGCGTATTGATTTTTTCAACCAGATTTTTTTCTGTCTTTCGATCCATAATCGTAACTAAATCATTTTTTCGAGATTTGACTTCAACTTCTAAATCAGATTTTAATGCAATTTTTATTTCAGATGCTGCTTCTCGCAACCATTTTTTTATTAACGCGTCCCTTTGTTCAATATATGCCATTCATCCATCCCCTTTTCACTAAAATACTCTAACCTTTCATTGCAAAGATAGCACATTTAAAGAAATATGTAAAAAACTTGCCATTAAATAATCTCTGCTTTTATCGTAATAAAAGCCAAAAACCACACAATTGTGTAGCTTTTGGCTTCTGTTTAACTATCGTATTGAATTTGCATGTAATGATGCATCTTACATGTGGATTGGTAATCCAAGTGCAGCTTCAGCTGCATCCATAACTGATTCAGCTAATGTTGGGTGAGCATGAATTGTAAGCGCAATATCTTCCGCATTCATTCCACTTTCAACCGCTAAACTTAACTCAGAAATTAAGTCCGATGCATTGATACCCGCGACTTGTGCACCAACAATGACATTTCCTTCTTTAGTCGTTACTAAACGTACAAATCCTTCAGTTCGATCCATAGAGATTGCACGTCCATTTCCGCCTAATGGGAATTTTGTCGTTGAAACTTCTAATCCAGCTTCTTTTGCTTCATCCGCTGTATAACCAACCGATGCGATTTCTGGATGTGTAAAGGCGACTGCTGGCATTGCACGGTAATCAACCGCAACTTTTTTGCCTGAAATAGCTTCTGCCGCGATTTTACCTTCATACGAAGCTTTATGCGCTAATGCAGCTCCAGGTACAACGTCTCCGATAGCGAAAATACTATCTGCACTTGTACTGCGTCCTTGTTCATCCACTTTAATTAAGCCGCGATCATCTACATCAACGCCCGCAATTTCAAGACCCAATTCGTCTGTATTCGGACGGCGGCCAACCGTTACTAGAACATAGTCCGATTCAACAGTTTCCTCTTTACCGTCTACTTCATAAGTTACCGTAACACCGGAATCTGTTTCTTCAGCACTTTTTGCCATTGCATTTGTAACAATTTCAGTTCCTTTATCTTTGAATTCTTTTTCGACTAATTTAACCATGTCTTTATCGAATCCACTTAAGATAGAATCTAAACCTTCTAAGATTGTTACTTTAGTTCCCAAAGTTGAGTATACACCAGCTAATTCACTACCGATATATCCTCCACCGATAACGGTTAAGGTTTCAGGAATTTCATCCAACTCTAATGCACCCGTTGAACTTAAAATACGGTCGCTCCATTCGAATCCTTTTAATTCGATTGGACGAGATCCTGTAGCAACAATGGCATTGTTGAATGAATAAGATTGCGCACCATCGTCTTGCATAACACGTAAGTTATGTGTGTCTACAAAGAATGCTTCTCCTTCAAGGATTTCTACTTTATTTTTCTTCAGTAGCATCTCAACACCTGAAGTTAAACGGTTAACCACTTGCTCTTGTTTCCACTCTTGAGTTTTCGCCCAATCAATTGTGACGTTTTCGCTTGAGACGCCAAAAACATCTGAATCTTGCGCTTGAGCATATCGTTCACCAGCAGTAATCAATGCTTTAGATGGAATACATCCAACGTTTAAGCATGCTCCACCGATAAATTCTTTTTCAACAATGGCAACTTTTTGCCCCATTTGGGAAGCTCGGATGGCGGCAACATAACCGCCTGGACCCGAACCAATTACAACTGTATCTAGTTCAATTGACATATCTCCAACAACCATGAATAGTTCACCTTAACCTTTCATCAATAATAATTCAGGATCAGACAATAATTGTTTCAAGTAGTTCATTGCCTGTTGTGCAACAGCACCATCAATAATGCGGTGGTCAACAACTAATGACAAGTCAAGTACTTTAGAAACAACGATTTCGCCTTCGTCATTAACTACAGGCTTATCTGAGATAATTCCTACCCCAACAATTGCTGACTCTGGGTGGTTAATGATTGGTGTAAAGTGAGCCCCACCAACTGAACCGATATTAGAGATTGAAATTGAACCGTCAGACATGTCTGCACCACTTAATTTCTGCTCGTGTGCTTTTGTTGATAATTCGATAATCTCATCTGCAATATCAAACATTGGTTTTGTGTTTGCATCTTGGATGACTGGAACGTAAAGACCGTTATCCGTATCTGTAGCAATACCAACGTTGTAATAGTGTTTGTAGACAATTTCATCTGTCGTGTCATCTAAAGATGCATTAAATACAGGGAATTCTTTCATCATTGCAACGACTGCTTTAACAATGTATGGCAAGAATGTAAGTTTCGTGTCTTGCTCAGCCGCAACATCTTTGAATTTCTTACGGTGATCCCATAGTTTATCTACTACTACTTCATCAAATAAAGCGAATGAAGGAATCACTGTTGCACTCTTAACCATTGCTTTAGCAATCGCACGACGAGTCATTGACATTGGTTCACGAGTTTCTTCATCTGGACGTCCAGATTTGTATGGAGTAACTTCTACTCCTCCAACTGTCTGTCCTGAAGTTGCCGGTTGTGCTGCAGTTGTTTCTTCTTCAGATGCAGCAGCTGGCGCTCCTCCAGTTTCAACGAAGTTGTCGATGTCTTCGCGAGTCACACGTCCGCCTTTACCAGTTGGTTCTACCTGGCTGATATCTACATCGTTTTCACGTGCGTATTGACGTACTGATGGCATTGCAAGAACCATTTTATTCGGGTCTGAAGTTGCGACAACACCTGTTGATTCTGTAGATTCAGATTCTGATGTTGCTTCTGCAGGCGTTTCTTCTGCAGCTTCTTCAACTGGAGCTTCGTCTTCTGAAACCTCTTCAGTTTCAGGCTCAGCGCCTCCTTCAGAACCATCATCAATCAACATAATTGTATCGCCAACAGTTACTAATGTTCCTGCTTCAACCTCAATGCTTTGAACTGTCCCTGTAACAGGAGCTGCTAATTCTTCAACGGATTTATCGTTTTGTACTTCAGCAACCGAGTCGCCTTCTTCGACTTCATCGCCTTCAGCTACTAGCCAATCAACGATTTCTCCTTCAGCAATTCCTTCTCCCATATCAGGAAATTTAAATGTAAAAGCCATTATTTTATACTTCCCTTCTTTTCATGAATTCAAACCTTAATCTCAAATCTATTTGTTTCAAGATTAAAGTAAGTAAGAGATACAATGAAGTATCTCTTCTTACTCTAAATTTTAAACTTTCAAAAGAAAATTAGAAATCTGTCGTTTCTTTAATTGCTTCTGTAATATCAGCAGCAGATGGTAACCATTCATTTTCCATTTGAGCAAATGGATAAACAGTATCTGGAGCGGCTACAAATGAAATAGGTGCTTTCAACGAAAGAATTGCTCGTTGTGAAACTTCAGAAATTACTGAGTTTCCAACACCCGCTTGACGTTGTGCTTCTTGTACAAACACCATACGACCTGTTTTCTCAACAGATGCAACGATTGTTTCATAGTCAATTGGTGAAACTGTACGTAAATCAACAACTTCAACTGAAACATCTTCTTTTTCTAGTTCTTCCGCTGCTTTTAGGGCTTCACGAACCATATATCCGTATGCAACGACTGT
>DATGSY010000105.1:0-2077 GCA_035302125.1 Atopostipes sp. | reverse complement strand
ACCATTTAATTCATTAACAATGGATTGAACTCGAACACCTTTAGGTCCTACACAAGTCCCTACAGCATCTACATTCTCATCGTGAGAATATACGGCTAATTTAGAACGATCTCCTGCCTCACGAGCAATGGACATTATTTCAACCACTCCATCGTAAATTTCAGGAACTTCTTGTTCAAAAAGTCGTTTGATTAAATTAGGATGTGTACGACTTACAAAAATTTGTGGACCTTTTGTAGAGTCTTGCACATTCGTGACATAAACCTTAATTCGATCGTGCGCTTTATAAACTTCATCTTGAATCTGGTTTCTATCTGACATAACGGCTTCAACTTTTCCTAAGTTAATAAAAACAAAATTGTCATCTTGTCGCTCAACAATTCCAGTCATTAAATCATCTTCATATTGAATATATTCTTCATAGATGACTGACCGTTCGGCTTCTCGCAAACGTTGAGTCACAACTTGTTTAGCTGTCGAAGCAGCTAGACGTCCAAAATCTTTAGGAGTGACTTCAAAGCGAATTTTGTCTCCAACTTCATAGGCAAAATTCTTTTCTTTTGCGTCCGTTAAAGAAATTTCTAGATTTTCATTTTCTACTTCTTCAACAACATCTTTAATTTGATAAACTTTAATTGTACCTTTTTTAGTGTCGAATTCGACATCAACATTCTGCGAAGTTCCGTATTCTTTTTTGTAAGCTGAAACCAATGCTGATTCTAAAGCTTCTTGGATTACTTCAGGTGAGATTCCTTTTTCAGATTGCAGTAATTCAAAAGCAGCAACTAATGCATCACTCATTCTTATTCGCTCCTATTTTAAAATTCAATCGCTAAACGCGCTTTAGAGATATTTGTTCGTTCTAATTCTATCTCTTTCGTTTTATTTTTATCTTTTACGGATAATACCATCGAGTCATCTGTCAATTCTTTTAGAGTGCCTTCATAAACATTATTTTTTTCTACTGGTTCATAAAGAGAGACATGAATGTAGCGGCCCTTTGCTAACTCAAAATCTTCTTCTGTTTTCAATGGTCTCTCCGCACCTGGAGAAGATACTTCCAAATAATAAGCATAAGGAATTGGATCTGGATCAAGTGCATCCATTTGTTCACTCACTAATTCATTGAACATTGCACAGTCATTTAAATCGACGCCACCTGGCTTATCAATATAGATTCGCAAAAACCAATGTTTTCCTTCTTTAACATATTCAATATCTACAACACGAAAACCTTTTTCATCAGCGATTGGTTTTACGATATCTTCTACTATTTCAACTGTGTTCATCTTGTCACCTCTTTGATTATTTTTCTACTGATTTGATTCTTATAGTATTTCGGCAAAAAGAGTGAGCCAATAATTTGGCTCACTCTTCTCCAGTTCATTCTTACTACCGTGTAATAATACCATGAAAGTATGCCCATTGCAAACCCTTCGCTTTCTTTGGGACAGTTTTCAGGTAATTAAACGATTAGTATCTTTTAAATTAAAAATCAAACAAGGAAAGTTGGTTTTCATCGGGTAAATGATTCACTACATTATGTGATTCTAGATAATCCATCACTGTTCGACTGACTTTACCTCTTTTAGCTAGATCTTCTTTCGAGAGAAATCCACTCTCTTCTCGCGCAGCCACAATTTGCTTAGCCACGCTCGCACCTAATGATGGTACGGCTCGGAATGGGGCAATTAAAGAATCTTTTTTAATAATGAAGTCCGTAGCATCTGATTTATCGAGGTCTACCATTTGAATAGTATAACCCCGTTCTAACATCTCATTCGCCACTTCCAAAGAAACTACTAAGGTATTTTCTTTAGGCGTAGCTTCTAATCCTTTATTATAAATTTCTTCTATCTTAGCTTTAAGAACCGATTTTCCACCAGTCATGGCCGTTAAGTCAAAATCTTTTGCACGCACTGAAAAGAATGCTGCATAGTAATAAAGTGGATAATGAACTTTGAAGTAAGCAATACGTAAAGCCATCATAATATAAGCCGCCGCATGCGCTTTAGGGAACATATACTTAATCTTTAAACAAGATTCAATGTACCACTCTGGAACATCATTTGCGCGC
>DATGSY010000104.1:0-5784 GCA_035302125.1 Atopostipes sp. | reverse complement strand
AACGGCATAATATTTTTTACTCATATAAGACCTCCAATATTTCTCATTAACTTTAAGCAACAATCGAAACATTGTCAATTTGAAAAATCATTAAAATAGAGAGGAAAATTGCATGCTATTAGAATTTTGTGCAGAAAATTTTACAAAAGTACCAGAGGCTATTAAAAGAGGAGCCGAGCGAATCGAACTTTGTGATAATCTCCAAGAAGGTGGGACGACGCCCTCCTATGCCGTGATTGAACAAACCGTAAAGTACACGAAGCAACATGATGCCAAAGTGGTCGTGATGGTCCGCCCGCGTGGTGGGAACTTTGTTTATTCCAATCTCGAACATGAAATGATGAAGAAAGACTTGGAACACATTAAAGCCTTGGGGGCAGATGGCGTTGTTTTTGGAAGCTTGACCGAAGATCATTTGATTGAGCGAAAACAAACCAAAGCGTTAATTGATTTAAGTGGAGAGTTGGAAACGACCTTTCATATGGCGTTTGACCAAATCCCAAAAGAAAAACAAAAAGAAGAACTCGACTGGTTGATTCAACAAGGAGTGACACGGATTTTAACCCATGGCGGATTAGGCGGCACAGTATTTGATCATGCCGATTGGTTGAATGAACTGATTACATATGCGGATGGGCGAATTGAAATCCTCATTGGCGGCGGAGTAACACATGAGAACCTCGAAGATGTTTCAAATGCCATCCCAAATGATCAATATCATGGAACGAAAATTGTGAATTTTGACCATTAAATAAAAAGAATAGCCTTTGTAAAAAAAGACTCTCATTCCTTTTAGAGTCTTTTTTCTTTTGCAGAAATCTCTTGAAATCTATGCTAAAATAAAAGCAGAGTCTGAGTAATACTGAAGTTAAGGAGTTAATTATGTCTGATGCCAAAATATACATTTACCATACAAACGATATCCATTCAGATTTAACGTATTGGCCGCGACTTGCGAAAGAACTCCAAGAAAAACGAGCCATGCGTCATCAAAATGGCGATGATGTTTTCGCTTTTGATATTGGGGATGCGGTGGACCGTGTCCATCCACTAACGGAAGCAACCAATGGCCAAGCCATTACGGAGTTATTGAATGAAGGAATGTATGACGGAGTAACCATCGGCAATAACGAAGGCATTACCAACTCGAAAGAAGAATTAAATCAACTTTATGATCAAGCAAAGTTTCCAGTGATATTAACGAATTTATTTGACGATGCAACAGGAGAAGTTCCAAATTGGGTGACGCCCTATAAGATTTTTGAAACCCATTCGGAGGAACGGATCGGGGTCTTTGGTTTAACCGCACCTTTATACGAAACGTATGAAGCGCTTGGATGGAAAGTAACCAATCCCGTAAAAGAAACACAACGGTTTTTTAAACAACATGGGGATAAAGCAGACTTTTGGATTTTGTTGAGCCACCTAGGCATTGATGATGACCGATTTCTTTCAAAATTGTTTCCTATTCCTTTAATCCTTGGGGCCCATACCCATCATGTATTAATGGAAGGCGAACAATCCGCTTCATCCACCTTAGCGGGAGCTGGACAGTTTGGAAATTGGCTCGGGGAAGTGGTCATCGGCAGAGACCACGGCGGTTTACGGGTAGAAAGTGCACAACTGCTGAACGCCAAAAATGATCTCCAACCGACGCCCACTGAAGAAGAAAAGGTGGAAGCATATGAACATCATGGGCACCAGTTATTAAGAAACGAAACCATTGCGGATTTACCCAAAGATTTACCGGCCAGTTGGTCAAAGCAGAGTGCCCTTGCGGATGCCGTTTTAGAAGCCATTGCGGATTTTGTGGATACAGAGGCCGCCATCTTTAATGCCGGTTTACTGATGAGTGATTTAAGCGCAGGAGTTGTGACGGCAGATGATCTCCATCAATGTCTACCGCATCCCATGCGCGTCATGCGAGGGACGGTTAAAGGAGAGCATTTGATTCGTTTTGGGAAAGAAATTCAAAATATCGATGCTAAGATGACCCATCGTCCGGTGCGAGGATTTGGTTTTCGTGGCGAAGTCTTTGGGAAATTATGTCTAAAAGGTATGACCTTAAATCAAAATCGGATGCTGTGGAACGGTAAGCCCGTCGTTCCGCAAAAAGAATATGCAATCGCATCGATTGACTACTTCTCATTTCTTCCGTTTTTTGATATTCTAAATACTTACAGCACCTTGGAAGTCATTTACCCTGATTTTTTAAGAAGTGTTGTAGGCGACTATTTAGCGAAAACCTACCCATTAAATGAATAAATCTTTAACAACCTAGAGAATATACACAGAAAGGAGTGTTACGATGGTCCAAGAAAAACAAGAAAATGTAAAAGAAGAAGAGTTAGACAAAGTTTTGAATCAAATGGATGTTTTGCCTGATTCGGATAAAGATATTGTCCGCATTGATTCTGAACGATTTACATTCAGCAATGTTGAATATAAATTGATTGAAAATCATAAAGAAGCTTTCGATTTAGAAATGATGGAGAATCGCTACACCGATTATCTTTTGAAATATGATTATATTGTCGGTGATATTTCCTATGAAAAGTTGAGACTTCGTGGCTTTTATGAAGACTACCGTAAAGGTGTCCCGATTGATATGAAAATCTCTAATCTCGAAGATTACCTTGTAGAATATTGTAGCTTTGGGTGCCAGTATTTTGTTTTTGAGCGAGTAGAAAAATCAGAGTCCGATCCGGAACCTTACTTCAAAAAGAAACGTTCAAATCGTTCAAACAAACGCCAAAATAACCGGAACCAACAAAACCAAAAACGTAAAAACACAAACAATCAAAATCGAAATAAAAAGAATCCGTCAAACAAAAAATCAAATCAGCCACAAAAAAATCAAAAGAACTTTCAAGTAAAGAAAAAAGAAAACCAACAAAATCACCAAAACAAAAAGACGTCACAAAACAAGAAGCAAGAAACAAAAAACAAAGAAAATGTTTCTTTTAAAATTCGAAAGAAAGAAGACTAGGCGGGAATAAACAGGATGCACAAAGACTACGCAGGTTATTTAATTGATTTAGATGGAACGATGTATAACGGCAATGAAAGCATTGCAGAGGCCGCTGGTTTTATTGAGCGCCTGAGAAAGACAAATAAGCCGTTTTTATTTTTAACCAATAACTCCACTTCCAATCCAGAAGATGTGAGTAAAAAACTAAAGCAAGTTTCTGATGTAGAAGCTTATCCGAAAGAAGTGTTCACAAGTACCGAAGCGACCATTTCTTATTTGCATAAACGCCAATTGAAACGAATCTATGTCATTGGTGAAGCAGGGTTAATGGAAGGTCTAATGCAAGAAGACTTTGTGTTGACCGATGAGGCTGTGGATGCGGTTGTGGTTGGTTTGGATAGTCAGGTGGATTATGCAAAGCTTGAGCAGGCAACGTTATTGATTCAAGCGGGTGCAGAATTTATAGGAACAAATCCAGATACCAACTTACCAACGGAGCGTGGCTTAATTCCTGGGAATGGTGCGCTGATTGCGTTCTTAGAAGCGGCGACGGGTCAACAGGCGACGATTGTTGGAAAACCAGAAGCCATCATTATGGAAGAAGCTTTAGATAAACTGGGGTTGAAAAAAGAAGAAGTTTTAATGGTTGGCGACAATTATACGACCGATATTCAAGCAGGCATTCGAAACGGTATTGATACATTATTGGTGTTAACAGGTTTTACACATAAAAATGATGTACCAAATTTGCCGACACCTGCAACTTATGTGGTCGATACTTTGGATGAATGGGAAGTTTAGTAGGAGTGGGCGATGAATTATAAATTTCGAGATGTTTTAGGAATAACCAGTATTTTCATATTGATTCTTACTTTGGCCATTGCGCTCACGATTTGGGCGGTGCCTTTGTATCAATTTACGCTCAACCATTTAAACATCCCCCAAAGGGTAGGGATGACGTTCGATCAGATTATGGAAAACTATTATGTTTTGTTGGAGTATCTACATCTTCCTTGGGTCGATACTTTAGCCTTACCTGATTTTCCAGTATCCGCGAGCGGTGCCTTTCATTTTTATGAAGTGAAATTGTTATTTTACTTAAATTATGGCTTACTGTTTGTCTCGTTGATAGGTACAGTCTTTTATCTGCGTCATTTAAAACAGACGAGAGGCTTTTGGAAGTTAGTCCGACCTTTCCAGATCGCTATTTTCGTCCCTTTTGTTTTATTATTTATTTTAGCATTGGATTTTGATTGGATGTTTGTCATGTTCCATGAAATTCTATTCAACAACGATGCTTGGATTTTCAATGCCGCAACCGATCCTATTATTCTCGTTTTGCCTCAAGAATTCTTTATGTACTGCTTTGTACTGGCCTTTATTTTAATTGAAGTAGCTTTTATTGGCAGCTATTTTTATTTCAAAAGAAATGCTTATAACTAATGAAAACTCGCTGAAAGGCGAGTTTTTTTAAATGGCTAGAAAAAAATCAATAAAAAAAGTGCAAGCTAAAGACTGCCTTTAGCTTGCACTTTCAATTTATATTTGAATGATAATCGAAGATTCCATTTAATCGACAGAATCTTCAGCTTCTGGTTCCGCATGGGCCATTCGACTAGCGGCCGCTGCTGCAATGGCACCGACAATATCATCTAAGAATGTATTGGTTTCACTTTTTTCTTTATGGGTGTCGAGTCGATTAATGACTTTTGGTTTCAATTTATCCAAATAGCCAAAGTTTGTAAAACCAATGGAACCATAGACATTCACAATCGCTAAAGCTAAAACTTCATCTATTCCATATAATCCTTCATCATTTTCAATGATCTCTTGAAGGGGACTCGACAGTTTCCCTTCTTCCGCTAAGATGTCGAGTTCGATTCCTGTCAACACCGCATTTTGTACTTCTCGTTTGCGCAATACAGCTTTAACATTTTCTAAGCACATATCCATGGTCAGTTTCTTTAAGTAAGGTTCTTGTAAGTCATAAACCAACTCGGCAATTTCTTCTAAAGTCACATCGCGTTCCAATAATCGTGCCATTGCTGCTTTTTCTAATTTTGATGCAGGTTCTACCATATGTATCTTCCTTTCCATTCTATTTTCTAATTTTCTATTCTGAGGTTTGATCTTCAAAATGCCCTTTAAATTTATCCGCCATCTCTGCATCCGCACTTAATGGCGCTTGGATATATTGACCGGGGTTCAGATATTGAATGATGCTGTTGATGGCCGTCGGTGCTTCACCAAAACCGGTCGCAATCAGCTTTACTTTGCCATCATATGTCGCCACATCTCCCGCTGCATAGATCCCTGGAATATTCGACGCCATTCGTTGATTGACAAGTACACTGGCATGTTCAGTCTTTAAGCCCCACTTGTCCAGCTGACGATTATCCGAAACGAAACCATAATTTACAATCAAATAATCCAAAGGGAGAGTCCGTGTCTTATCGCCTCTTCTTTCTTGAAGAAGGACTTCATGAATAATCTCTTCATCTCCAATCAACTCCACTGGCCGGTAAGGAGTAACCATTTCTATGGACGAATTTTCCATTAAGGTGACAGCTGCTTCGTGTGCCCGGAATTTATCCCGTCGATGTACAATATACACTTTTTTTGCAATGTCTTCTAAAGTAAGCGCCCAATCAACGGCCGAATCACCGCCTCCGCAGATAACCACCGTTTTATCCCGGTAGCTTTCCAGGTTACTGACGTAATAATGCAAATTTGTATCTTCATAATCTTCGTTATAATCAAAGGTCAGCTTTCTTGGTTCGAAGGAGCCTTGACCGGATGTAATCAAAATCGTT
>DATGSY010000103.1:0-7606 GCA_035302125.1 Atopostipes sp. | reverse complement strand
TCCGGATTTTCATCCAATAGATGGAAAGTCGTTCCATAAATGGTAAAGATGGCTTCATTTAAGCCTCTTTCAAAATCCGTCACTTCGACACGTTCGACTTCAAAAACCTTCTCGTATAGTTCAAGTGCCGCTAAGCTATCTGAAACGATAAAATCAATTTCGATAGTTTTCATTGAATCGCTCCAATCTTTTTACTCTTACATTTCTGTCCGTCCTTGAACAGCTTTCAATAATGTCACTTCATCCGCATATTCAATATCGCTGCCTACAGATAATCCGTGAGCGAGACGCGTCACTTTGATTTCAGCGGGTTTGATTAAGCGCGAAAGATAAGTGGCGGTTGCTTCACCTTCAACGTTTGCGTTCGTCGCAATAATGACTTCTTTGACTTCTTCATCCTGCAATCGTTTAAGAAGGGATGAAATATTAATATCTTCAGGTCCTGTTCCTTCGACAGGAGACAACACTCCATGCAAGACATGGTACTGTCCATCAAATTCTTGCATTTTTTCCATCGCGATGACATCTTTAGCCTGTTCAACCACGAGAATAATGGATTGGTCACGATTTTTGTCTGAACAGATCGCGCAAGGGTCTGATTCTGTAATGTTTCCACAGTTTGAACAATACTTCAAATCGCGTTTGACACTCACTAAATTTTTCGCAAAATCCGTCACATCTTCTTCACGCATATTGACGGTATAAAAAGCTAACCGGGAAGCTGTTTTCTCACCAATCCCCGGCAGCTTCATGTAACTCTCCATTAAACGAGAAATCGGTTCTGGATAATACATCTAACATTCCTGCTTTCTTTCAACCAAACTTAAAAACTCAGTGAACCTTGATTACATTCCCGGAATATTTAAATTATTGGTATATTTACCCATCACTTTTTCAGTTTCATTGTCAATTTGTTCTAACACATCGTTTAAAGCTAATAAAATGAGGTCTTCTAAAAATTCACTGTCGCCCATCTCGGCAATATCTTCTTTCACGTTGACTTCTTGAACTTCGCGTTTCCCATTCATTGTAATGGTGACCAAGTCATCGTTTGCTACTCCAGTGAACGTTGATTGTTCTAATTTTTCTTGCGCTTGCCCCATTTCTTTTTGCATTTTTTGCATTTGCTTCATCATATTTTTCATGTTTCCTCCACGCATAAACACATTCTCCTTTTTAATTTTTATCTGTCGATCAATCGACGATTTCTACAATGTCTTCTCCAAAGAACTCTACCGCTTTAGAGACGACTTTATTTTCCTTTTTTTCTTGTTTTACATTTTCATTCTCATCGGCACTAGTTTCACTCGATTCATCTTTATCTTTTGATTTCATACGATCGATAAAGTCTTGTCTAGCTTTTGGCCATTCTTCACTTGTGATGCATACCAATTGGATGCGTCGATCAATGATTTTTTCTAAGTAGTCATTGATTGTCTCATGCAATAGGGTATCTTCCTGTGCCCGTTCGCAAAGAATATCGTAATCAAATTTTACCACCAATGCATCCGGACTTGCAGCTACAGGCTCTGAGTTGTTCATTAAAGCTTTTTGACCGACGTCTAAAATGGCCAAGACATCCACCCAAACGGATTTTAATTCTCTCAAATCATCATGAGTGGCTTCAGACAGAACTTTATAAACACTCGTACGGTTCGCTTTAAATTGCCCCGTCGGACTTTTTGGTGTTGCTTTTTTGGCTCCACCGTTTTGTGCGTTTCCACCCTTTCCTTGCACACCATTTTCTTTCATAGTGCTGATTGCTTTCTTCATCTCCGCTAACTCTTTTTTGAGTGCAGACACTTCATCATTTTCCGAAGGAGCCGGGGTTGATTGGGTTGGTTCTTGTGATGTTGGAGCATCGACCACTGGTGCTTCCACTTCTCTTTGAGCCAATTTGATGGTGGCGACTTCTAAATACACTTCCGCATGGTTACTCATGCGCAATTCTTGTTGGGTGGTATTGAAGACGCTAATGATTTGATAGAGAAATTCTTCTGGGATACTGGTTGCGAGTGCTTCAAACCCTTCACTGAATTTTGCAATCTTAAAGAGCGAGCGGTCGTTTTCTTTCGTGTTTTGAAACAACAACAAGTCCCTTCCGAATAAAATGACGTCTTCGACAAAGCGCCCGGCATCTTTTCCTTCCGCTAATAAGTTTTGAAGTAAGTTTAACGCATCTTTTGTATTTTTTTGTGCGAGAGATTCAAAATATTGTTCTAATAGATCTTGTGTGACGCTTCCCGTAATGCGCTGAATATCTTCGGTGAAGATTTGATTGTCATGGAAAGAAAGGGCTTGGTCTAGAATACTCAGTCCATCTCGCATTCCACCTTCTGCGGCTTTTGCGATAAGGAGCAGCGCATCTTCTTCATATTCCACTTGCATCTCATTTAAAATGTATTCCATCCGGCGCATAATATCTTCTTGTGAAATGCGGCGGAAATCAAAGCGTTGGGTTCGCGAGATAATCGTTAACGGAATTTTGTGAGGTTCTGTCGTTGCCAAAACAAAAACCACATTTCTTGGCGGTTCTTCTAATGTTTTTAAGAGCGCATTAAATGCTCCCATCGACAACATGTGCACCTCGTCAATGATGTAGACTTTGTAGTCGGCTTGCGTCGGCGCATAATTGGCTTTTTCACGGATGTCTCGGATTTCTTCGACACCGTTGTTACTGGCCGCGTCGATCTCAATGACATCGCCTAAACTGCCGTCTGTAATTTGTTCGCAGATGGCACATTCGTTACATGGTTCGCCGTCTGTCGAGTTTTTACAGTTAATGGCTTTCGCAAAAATTTTCGCCACACTTGTTTTTCCCGTTCCTCGAGGACCCGTGAATAAATAAGCGTGACTGGGTTGTTCTTTTCGAATCGCATTTTGTAGTGTTTGAGTAATCATCTCTTGTCCATAAACATCTTGAAAGGTTTGTGGACGCCATACTCGGTATAAAGCCTGGTAGGTCATTTTCTCTCACCCTTATAATTTTCGTTCTTCTCTATTATAAAAGAAATAGGCACCAATTAACATGGTAAAACCGAGATAAATTATTCCTTGAAAGATAATGCGAATTAGGTTGTTTTCTAAAAATCTTTAACTTTTTTTGTGCGTGTCATGTAATAAGTGGTTATCCTTCATCCGCTATTCATCCTCTAAATAAGCGCTGACTTTTTCTATAAAATCTCTTAGCACTTGAATGCGCGCGTATTTTTTATCCATACCACTCACAATTTTCCAAGGGGCTTCTTCCGTCGATGTATAAAAGACCATCTCATTCATCGCTTGTTTATAGTCTTCAAATTTTTCATGGCTCTCCCAATCGGCATCGGTTAATTTGTGTTGCTTATCTGGATCTTCTGCTCGTGCTTCAAATCGTTTCCGCTGCTCTTCTTTATCGATAATTAATAAATACTTCAACACTAAATAACCCTCGTGTACTAAATTATGTTCCATTTGATTGATTTCCTCATACGCTTCTTTCCAGCGATACTCAGGCGTTAACTCATCCACTCGCTCAACCAATACCCGACCATACCAACTGCGGTCAAAAATGGTCATGCGTCCTTTAGGTGGGAAATCCCGATAAAATCGCCAGAGATAATGGTGTGCAGCTTCATGTTTGGTAGGAGCTGAAACTGTGGCGACGTCATACCCTCTTGGGTCCATATACCGCGTTAGCCGTTCAATATTTCCACCTTTGCCTGCTGCATCCGTTCCTTCATAAGCAACAACAACCGTTTTCCCTTCAATATAGACTTGATAGAGTAAATCGCCTGCCCGTTTTTGAAGGTCTTCCAGTTGCCGATCGTATTCTTCTTCAGAAATTTCTTTCGTTAAGTCGACTTGGTCCAGTGGGAGCTCATCCGCATCCGGCAGTCTTTTCAGTTCAGGGACTTTTCTTTTTGTGTCTGTGTCTAAAAACAAATCCAATCGATCGATACAGATCTCAAGTGCTTTTCTTGAAGTATCAGCTTCTCCTTCCACGTACAAAACATTCCAAGGCGCCAACGGGTTGTTGGTTTGGTCTAACACACTTTTGAAATGATGATAATACTTCTCATACTGTTGAAGCTGATCGTAGTCATTGTCTGAAAGACGAACGTGGCGGTAAGAGTCTTCTTCCAAGTCTTCGATATTTTTCTGCATTTCTTCTTTCGTTTGATGCAAGAAAAATTTAACAATCAGCGTGTCATTTTTCGCCAGCGCATCTTCGACAAACTGGATGTCATCAATTAAATGCGCCAGCTGCCCATTTTCAAGTTCAGGGTTATTCAGCAAATCATAATAAAAACTGCGGTCAAAAAAGGAAATTTGCCCTTCATACGGCGCCCGCATAAAGAAGCGGTGCAGATAAGGATGCCGGTTCTCCTCTTCGGTCGACTCCTCAAACACACTGACCTCATAATACTTCGGATCAAGCTCCCGTGTTAAATCTTTTAAGAGTGTCCCTTTTCCAGAAGACTCCCAACCGTCCACTATCACCAACATGCTTTTCTCCGTTTTATTCAACGCCCGCTGAAGCCTTGCGAAATCTTCCCCTAAATCCGATCGTTTTTGGTCTGAAAGCTCTTCGGCAATGACTTCTCTTCTGGTTTCTATACTTGGCAGCATTCGTATCACCCTTCTTGGATTTTGTATGCTAATAATAAGGGAATTTATAGGAATTGAGTAGTGATTGACTTGATTGAATATTTAATGGATACTGTATAGAAATATACCTAGGAGGATAAAACAGAAAATGGCTAATCAAGTTAAATACAGTCTTAAGGGTGGAGTATTTATACTAATCGCTAATCTCTTTCTTCAGAATGATTGGGGCATTCCTTTGATTAGTGCAATCGTATTTGTTATTGGTGGAATTACCCTTCCGTCACTTATTACTTTTATGTCAGATAAGAAAAAAGATCATCGGTATAAATAATTTTTCTTTTCTTTTAAAATTTGAGGATAAAACAAAAAAACTGAGCCTAACGAGACTCAGTTTTCATAGAACTATAATTCATAAGTAGAATATTATCATTGTTCCTTACTGAATAGATAATTTTTGAACCCTTTTAATCCTATCGTAAGTACTCCATACAACAAGATCGCCACTAACAAAATCGCTAACAGATCTCTAACGAAAGAATAAGTGGTGGTATCTAATCCCATAACCATAAATTGAGCCAACAAATAAGAAATAGGCATCAAAATTATTCTAGCCATCTGTTCAAGCTGGAACCTATTCGATCGAACAAGCCACATAATCACTAAGCAGACGATTAATGCTAGAATCACTATTCCCGTTAAATAAGCCAAAGATAATCTCGGCAATGTGACAACTCCTCCACTTGGATGCTGTTCTTCCCCATAAATGAGCTCATCTGCGGTTCCGTCTGTAAGGTAATAGTAAACACTCGCCACTCGTTCTCCATTTGGATTCAAGACAACTGGAGTAACCCCCTCAGCATTTGTTAAATCTTGCCACGTTGTACCCCAAGCAGTTAGATGATAGATTTTACCTGTACCATCTTCCGTTGGATAACTGTCAAACTTATATCCTGCGACGTCTTCATTAAAATCGGCAAGTACGAAACCCTCTTCTGTTTCACTAATCGCTACTACATCTTCAGAATATGGAAGATATTCAGGGGCAGTCATAAAAATAACAATCAGACTACCTATCAGCAAAGTCACTAAAGCAGAGAAAACAATCGTTAACCATTTTTTCTTCTGCAAATTTTTTTGGATTTTTTCCAACGGCCTTGTATCTGTATCCGGTGGAAGAATACTCGTTGTTTGAAGTTCATTCATATATTCTCTACACTCTTCACACTCATTTAGATGCGATTCTACAAGCATTTTAGATTCTTCACTCAGCATATCTTCTACATACAAAGGAATAAGGTCTTGAATGACCTCACAAGATACTATTTTCATCTGCTGTCCCTCATTTTTTCATTGATTTTTTTCTTGGCTCGGTAAAAAGTGACCGCCGCCCAGTTATCCGTTTTCCCAAAAATCTCTCCAATCTCTTTGTAACTCAATTCTCCAAACATTCTTAAAGAAAATACTTCTTTATAAGGATCAGGCAGGTGATGTAAGATTTTATGGATACGCATTGATTGTTCTCTGTCTACGATTTCTTTTTCTATATTTATGCCATCTGTTTCTTTAGGAAATTTTTCCGTTGGTACGATCCGCTTATTTTTACGTAAATAGGAGTAGTAACTATTTTTAGCAATTTGGAAGAGCCAAACCTTAATGTCACTGTCCCCTTTAAACGAATCTAGAGAGTTCATCGCCTTTAAGAATGTTTCAGAAGTGATGTCCTCAGCAATATATTGGTTCTTAGATAAGCTGTATACAAATAAGTATACATCCTTAAAATATCGATTATAAATCTCTTCGAGCTCGGTCACTTTTTCACCTCCCATACATTAGACGCATGAACTTGAGAAATCTTACAAGATTTTTTGAATTAAATTTATTCAACGAGAAACAATACTTAAAAACTCTAGTCCTCTTTTTAATCTAAGGGGGCTAGAGTTTTTAATCTTTAAATAAGCGATATGTAAAAAAATGATTGTAAGTTTAGAAATTATTCTAAAGATGTCTCAAATTATTATCCAAAGAAATTAAACCAGCTGAGTATAAGATAACCGAACAGCACAATCCAAAGTATAACTAAGGAAAGTAGAATAATAGTCATTAAAAAAACAAAATGACTCCAAAAAAGATTTTCAACTTTCTTTTCTTCATCTTCCCCCGTCATAGTATCCCTCTTTTCTTTTTCATGCGTAGGTTATGAGCAATAATCTTCTAAAAATAAGCCTTAAAAAATAATGCGCTACTAATCGTTAAAGATTCCCTCTAGCTACTAAATCTTACTCTATATAAGTACTTATTCTATATTTTTCTAGAAACTCATCTCTCTCTCATTTGTGCTATTTGAATGATGACCAAGGATAGAAAATGCGTACCAATTAACGTGAAGAAAAATCGGATCCAGCCAAAGTGGGCCTCATTAAATCTATTTTTTATAGAAGGTATTGATATAAATTCTATAAAGATCGGGTGAATAAAGAAATAGAAGATGCTCAGTTGCTTCAAGATATAAAAAGATTTACTTCTAAATCGTTCTGTTCGAATCGCCCAATTAAATAAGAATGTTGTGAAAGGGATTAAAGAAAACAAGAAGTTTTTATCGATTCCTTGGTTAGGAAATAGAATAAAACCCTCTATACATAGAAAACAGAAAGAAATGAGTAACTTAAGAAAGTATTTTTGGGTAAATATCGGGTGACTTTTATACTCATACAGCAAACAACCTAGACAGATAAAAATAGGCGTAAAGAATACTCCATTTCTACTCGTAAAGAAAATGGCGGCATAGACGTCATAGTTTGACAAGGCAATTGTATCTTTTAAAAACTCAGAGTACGTTTCAATGCTGCCTAAGGAAAATAGAATACCGAAGATCACAAGTGTCCATTTGAAACTTAGCTTTTTTCTTACGGTATGGACAAGATAAAAACCAGTTAAAAAAGCAGGCATGTACCACAAATGATAACAAATTCCAGTATAGAAAAGAGCAATGAATAATCCAAATGGAATCAGTACCGGG
>DATGSY010000102.1:0-4487 GCA_035302125.1 Atopostipes sp. | reverse complement strand
CTGGTAAATCCACGTTATTGAAGTTATTAATGCAGTTTTATGATCCGACTGCTGGAGAGTTATTGATCAATGGGCATTCTATTGTAGACTTAGAGCCAGCAACTGTTCGCCATGAGATTTCTTATGTTCCTCAAGAAAACTTTTTCTTCACGAATACCCTTCGAGAAAATATTTATTATGCGAATCCAATAGTACCAGATGAAGAAGTGTACGATTATTTATCTCTGACAGATGCCAGTGGCTTTTTACCAGCCAACGAACCGTTAGAGAGTCATTTAACTCGAGGGGGACGTAACTTCTCTGGAGGGCAGCGTCAACGCTTAGCTTTGACACGAGCCTTATCAAGGGATGCTTCGGTCTATGTTTTTGATGATTCGTTCTCAGCTTTAGATTACCAAACGGATTACACCATTCGTAAAAATCTGCGAGAAACACTGGAACAAGCGATTACGATTGTGGTTGCGCAGAGAGTGGCAACGATTCGACAGGCCGATAAAATACTGGTCTTAGAAGATGGAAAAATGGTTGGTTACGGGAACCATGATTCACTTTTAGAAAACAATCAAATTTACCGAGAAATTGCCCGTTCGCAAGCACAAGGAGAGGAGGATTCTCATGAAATCTAGAGATACTGTCATGCGATTACTTTCTTACTTGGGCCGCTATAAAAAAGTCCTTGTTACTTCGGTTATTTTTACAATTTTAGTCACGGCGATACAAATCTTTACGCCAATTGTCTTAGGGGAAGTTTTCAACTATTTACAAGTTACTCTTGGAAATAACACAGCAATTGATATGAATTATATTTTACGGCTCGTTATTCTATTAGTGCTTTTATATGCTTTCTTAGGTGTATTCGATATTATCAAAGAAAGAAGCCTGGTTTATCTCTCTCAAACACTCACTCGAGATATGCGAGAAGATGTATCAGAAAAGATTGAAAAAATACCATTAAGTTATTTTGACAGCCAGTCAACAGGAGATTTAATTTCACGAGCGACGAATGATATCGCAAAAATTGGAGACAATATTCAAACCTCGGTCAGTCAGATCTTTAATGCTTTAATTCTGGTGGCTGGAGTCATTACGATGATGTTTGTCATTTCATGGGAATTGGCTTTGGTTTTCTTAGCGACTGTCCCATTGAACTTTATTGCTGTCCGCTTTATTACCAACAACACTCGGACGTACTTCCAAAATAAATCCAAACGACTTGGAAATATGGTGGGATATGTTGAAGAAAACTATACTGGTACAGATTTAATTAAAGCTTACAACTATATCGATGAAGCAAACGCAGAGTTTGGTGAAATTAACGGTCAATTATATGAAGTGTCATGGCGCGCATCTTTCTTTTCCGGGATTTTGCTGCCGATTATGACGTTTATTGGAAATTTAGCTTATGTATTAATCGCCATTGTCGGTTCGTTATTGGTTATCTTTGGACGTGTAATGATTGGGGATATCTTGGCATTCATTCAATATTCCCAACAAATCAGAAGACCGTTGGAGTCGATTGCTGAAATGGCGAATACCTTACAAGAAACGTTGGCTTCTTCAGAACGTGTCTTTCAATTTCTAGATGCACCGGAAGAAGTGGAATCGAAAGAAAATACGCTGTCTTCGCCCATCGAAAGCATTGATTTTGAGCATATATCCTTTGCTTATGAAGAAGGGGAGCCGGTGATTCGCAACTTGGATTTATCGGTGAAACGAAATGACACCATTGCGATAGTCGGTAAAACCGGTGCAGGTAAATCGACCTTAATGAATCTACTGTTGCGCTACTATGATGTTACAGAAGGTCAAATTCTGATTAATGGAAAGAATATTAACAGTGTCCCAAGAGAAAACCTCCGTTCATTTATGGGGGTGGTCTTACAAGACCCGTGGCTCATCCGAGGAACGATCAAAGAAAATATTCAGTATGGAAATCCTAAGGCTTCTGACGAAGAAGTGATTCAAGCCGCGAAAGAAGCTCGTGCGCATCACTTTATTGAAACACTGCCGGATGGTTACGAGACGGTGATTAATGAAGAAGGGTCAAATATCAGTCAAGGACAGAAACAGTTGATTACCATTGCGCGAGCCTTTGTTTCTGATCCAGAAATTTTAATTTTAGACGAAGCGACTTCTTCCGTCGACACGCGTACGGAACAGCTCATTCAAAATGGAATGGCGAATTTGATGGAAGGGCGAACGAATTTTGTGATTGCACATCGTTTGTCGACCATTGTGGATGCAGACACCATTTTAGTCATGTCGGATGGCGACATTGTCGAGAAAGGGAACCATCAAGAATTACTCGCATTAGATGGCGTGTATGCGAATTTGTATGAAAGTCAGTTTAGAGAATAAAAAATATACGTTTAAAGATCGACTAGAGATTAGTTCTTCTAATTTTCTAGTCGATTTATTCATTTCTAGAGTAAGAATATACATCATTCGATATTATTTACTCAAAAATTGTCGAGTTTCAACTATTCTACTCTGATACAATGGATTTAAGAAAGGGGGAAAACGATGTTAAAAGAATTGAATCAAGTGGTCGAATATATCGAGGAACACTTGACTGACAATCTTACACTTGAAGAAATCGCTGCTCATGCAAGTATTGCTGATTATCATTTTCGAAAAATCTTTCATTATTTATCTGGATTAACATTAAGTGAATATATAAAAAACAGAAAATTATCCGAAGCGAATAAGGATTTATTAAATAATGAAAGAGTAACGGATGTCGCCTTTAAATATGGTTATGAATCTATTGATGGTTTTACGCGAGCGTTTAAAGCTTGGAGTGGATTTTTACCCTCAGAGGTTTTTAAAACAGGCGTAAGCAAATCGTTCCCTAAACTTTCATTTTACATTAACGTTAGAGGAGGAGAAAATATGGAATATAAACTTGTAGAAATGCCCGCCTTTAAGTTTGCTGGAGTTAGCAAGCGAGTACCTATGCAGTTTGAAGGCGAAAACCAGGCGATTATTGAATTGGCTCAAAGTATTACACAAGAACAAAGAGATGAAATGCATCGACTTAAAAATATGGATGTTCAAGAAATTGTAAATGTTTCTTACGAGCATGAACATAATTTTATGGAAGACGAGGGTGATCTCACTCATCTCATTGGTGTCTTAACGACTGAAGAACAAGTGAGTGAACAGTTAGATGTGATAGAAGTTCCTGCGTATACTTGGGCTGTTTTTCCAAGCGAAGGTCCCTTTCCAGAAACCTTGCAACAGACTTATGCGAAAACTTATTCCGAATGGTTGCCTGTTTCTGATTATGAAGTGATTCATGCTCCAGAATTTTCGTTCACAAAAATGGATGAAGAAAAAGAAAATTATGCTTATAGCGAAGTATGGATGCCCGTTCAGAAGAAAAAATAAATTCAATGATCGACTAGAGAATAGCTTTATCTACTTCTCTAGTCGATTTATTGTTTTCATTAATTGCTCTGTGTTGTCTGTTGAAACACTTTCTGACAAACGTGCGGCCGCAAGTATTGGAGCCCACTTAAGAACATCTGCCTTTAACATTTCGATTTTTTCGCAATAGAGATTCAAGTACATTTCCGCTAAATCAGTAGAAACTTGTGAATACAAAAGATAAGTTCGAAATACATCCGCATGAATATCTCCTACAGTGGCATCTACCCAGTAAATGATTACAATTTGTTGGCTTGTCTGAATTAAGTTAAATAAATGGAAATCCCCATGACAGAGTCTATTTTCATAAGTCATTAAATCTAATTCTTCTATCAGATTATTTTTTTGGTTTTTATCTAATTGATGCATTGATTTTATTTGACGTGCGAGTTTGTCTTTCATAGATTCGACGTCCTGAGAATCAGGTTCTATATTATGGATTTTCATTTGTATGTCGATGGAAAGACTTAAATATATTTCTGCTTTTTCTTTATCTTTAAACAGTAAATCGCCTAAAGTATCGCCTTGGATATATTCCATTATAATGGCTCGTTTTCCATTGATTCTAGTCACATCAATAATTTTAGGGACAGGTAATCCATATGAGTAAGCATATTGTTGTTTAGCTGCTTCCTTAATAGGTTCTGAATCAAATAAATGATCATTAAATACTTTTATTATTTTATTATCAGAAAGATAAATTTTTGCAGTATTTCCTTATGCAATCGGTTTTCCAAGGTTCATCAAAGTCCCTCCTAATATAAATATACTCAGTTTCTATAATTATTATAAACTGAACCTGGAAAGGATGTATAGAAAGTAACTTTTTTAGACCTATATTTATAGAATAGGATGGCACTGGTGGGCCATAGAAAATACGCTTTTTTAATTTATTGTTCACAGGTTTATTGTAAAATGATTTATAGAGCACATAAAAGTTAAAGCGTATATTTTCAAGAAGAATTTGTAGAAGGGTGAAAGTGAATGGCAGAGTCACTGCAACAAGAAGTAGTTCTTAGGTTAAAACAGTATATCGATCAATCAGAAATTATTACATT
>DATGSY010000101.1:0-7295 GCA_035302125.1 Atopostipes sp. | reverse complement strand
ACATCTCCAAGGCGAATCCTCCTTTCGCAACAACTGTATGTGTTTGTCTACATAAGGTCGTAATTCACTGTGGTCATGTGTGACCATTAAAATCGCTTTGTTGTGCACTTCAGTATTGTGTTTTAATAGTTGGTAGAATTTTTCACGCGAGTCCGAGTCCATCCCTGTCGTCGGTTCATCTAATACAAACAAATCTGGATCCATCGCAAACACTCGGGCGAGAGAAATCCGTTGTTTTTGGCCCCCACTCAGCTCGCCGATCTTTCGATGGCGCATCTCCCACATGCCGACAGAATCTAAAGCTCGACGCACATGTTCTTTATCTTTTTCATCTAAACGTTTGAACCACCGATTTTGGGGATATCGACCGGATTCTACTAATTCTAAAACAGTACTTGGAAAACCGATGTTAAATGAAGCGACTTGTTGTGGGACGTAACCGATTTTTAATTCGCTCCCTTTTGTATTGTTTTTAGCCGTACGGACTTTCCCCGTCGCTGGATCTAGCAAACCTAATATATTCCGAAGTAACGTTGTTTTTGCTGCTCCATTCTCACCCGTCAGCATGACAAACTCACCAGGATCTACAGTAAATGTGATGCCTGAAAGCACCGGTTCATCATCATAAATAAAGGACATATCTTCCACTTCGATATAATGATCCGCATAGTGCGCAGTCTGTTTATGTTTAATGTTTTGCAATGTCTCACACCTCATTTTTGTTGAAACGAATAACTATTGAATCGATTTTTTTAGTTGTTCTAAGTTTTTGGTCATCGCCTCTAAATATACATTCCCATCACTCTCTAAATCTGCAGGCTGGCTTTCTAAATCATACAAAACAGCAATTTCTGTGTTGGTTTCATTCGCAATTGTTTCAGCCACTGCCGAATTACCGCCGCTCTGATAATATATGACTGGAACCTCTTGTTCATTCACAAAATCGATGATTTCAGCCAAAGCTTTTGGACTCGCTTCAACCTCTGTGGATAATCCACCTACTGCCACTTGTTCGAGATGATAACGGTCCGCTAAATGACCGAATGCCTGATGTTGTACGACAAAGACACGGTTTGTGGCATCTGCAAAGGCTTCTAAGTATTCTTGATCAAGTGTTAATAAACGATTGCTAAACATTTCAGCATTTTCTTCATAATATTCCGCCCCATCTGGATCGACTTCTGAAAGAGTCTCCACAATTTTAGGCAATTGGTTATTCACTGCTACGAGATTCAGCCAAAAGTGAGGGTCCAATCCACCATGATCATGAGCATGGTCATGATCGTGGTCATCATGTGCCTCTTCACCGTGTAATGCATGTTCTTTACTTTCTTCTATTTCTAAATTCAGATCTTCTCCATACTCAATCACTTTCAACGCATCATTTTCCACCACATCTAATAAATCACTGACCCAAAACTCCATGACATCACTACTATATACAAATACATCTGCTTCATTAACGTTGGCGATCGCTTGGGCACTCGGTTCATAATGGTGTGCATCTTCATTTGAACCCACCATCAATGAAACATTCGCTCGATCTCCAGCCACTTCTTTTACGATTTCATACATCGGAAAAATCGAGGTAATAATTTCAATTTGATCTTCATTCGCATTAGAAGGGGGAAAATCCGAATTCGATTCATTGGTAGGAGAAGTACATGCGGCTATAAATAATAAACTGGTCATTAAAGTTAAAAATAATTTCACGCTTTTCTTCATTCCGTTCGCTCCTTGATTCGGCTATATATGATTATCCTTCGTAAATCGTAATCATTACGATTTACATTCTAACTGGAAATCGAAAACGAAGCAAGGTATTTAAACATGAAACTTCATTCATGTTTATTGATACCATAAGTTTCTAGAGAATATTCGAATGAAACACATGTCTATCAAAAGATAGAAGCTATTCACTCATTGCATGAAAAAAGGCAAGAACACGAATTGCTTCATGTCCTTGCCTCGTTCTTTTAAAGTTTAATTGATTAAGCTTTTGTAACGTTTGCTGCTTGAAGTCCGCGTTGGCCTTCTTCAATATCAAAGTTAACTGCTTGACCTTCTTCTAAAGATTTGAATCCGTCTTCTTGAATTGCTGAGAAATGTACGAATACATCTTCTGCACCTTCACGTTCGATAAATCCAAAACCTTTTTCTGCGTTAAACCATTTTACTGTACCTTGTTCCATATTATGTTTCCTCCTCGTGCTTATTGCACTATATATTTACATTTATTGCTTAAAGCACCGATTCGGAATTACATTACATAAAACTTCTTGGTCTCTAACAACATGCCCAAGAAGTATACCACGTGAAATTTAAATAGCAAGTGTTTTTTTAAAAAAGATGAATTTAAACAACTTTTTTATTTATCATTCCTATTTTCTACAAAAATCAGAGGTTTCTTCTATACTCAAATCAACGATTCCCGGTTCAATCGTCAATTCTTTATAGGCTGGGTTGCTATATCTTTCCAATCAAACTTTGTATCGCCTCAGGAATATTTTCTTTCATTCGATTGGCTGAAACACGTCGCACAAGTATAAACTTTCTCTCTTGATTTAAATCTCATGTTTAGCGAATTCTTTTTCCTGTATGCAGTCGCTAAAAAAAGCAGAAGCTCGCGAGCTTCTGCTTTTTATCATTCATTATTCTTCAGCTGCGTCCTCATCTACGGATGCAACCAGTTCCTTTTTTGGAAAATCAATTTCTATTGTATCGGTTAATACATCTGCGTAACTGAATGAAACCCGTTCATACGAATCTTCGCAATCGTCAAGTTCCACTACAAATACGGCAGGATACGTTTCAGCTAACGTTCCCTCATGCACGGTTGTCTTACGTCTACCAGCCTCTACTGTGATCACTATGTCCTCGCCAATTAAACCTGTTAACTTGTTTTTAATGTCTCCGATAGTTGCTGTCATTAATCGACACCCCTTATAGTATGATAACTATAACACAAAACCGGATTAAAAACAAGTTAAAATCCTTCGACAATGGCTTTACATCGCATGTTTCACAGATTTTCACAAAGTTTTCCCGTGTATAAATCCCACAGTTAAAGGCTTATACATTTAAGAATATCGATAAAAGATTAAAATTCCATGAAGTCTTTTTTGACTAAGGCATTCGATAAACGACCAAATTCTTCAATCGTCAGGCTCTCTCCCCGTTTTTGAGGATTAATTTCTGCTGCTTCAAAAGCTTCTCTTAATTGATTTTCTTTACTTTTATCGTCTATCGCTTTTCTCAAGTTATTCCAAATCGTTTTACGTCGCTGTTCAAATGATGCTCGTACTATTTTAAAAAATAATGCTTCATTCTCTACATCAACTGGCGGATTTTCTAAAGTATTAAGATGAATGATGGCTGAATCAACATTTGGTTGCGGCATAAAGACCGTACGTGGCACTGTAAAAGCAACCTCTACATCCATATAATACTGAATCGCAATGGACAGCGATCCGTAGGCTTTCGTGCTCGGTACCGCCTCTAAACGGCTGGCGACTTCTTTTTGCATCATTAATACCATTTCTTCCACCGGCAACGAGCTCTCAATTAAATGCATAATAATCGGTGTCGTAATATAATACGGTAGATTCGCAATGACGACGAGACGCGAAACATCTTCTAAGTATTCTTTTTCAAAGGGTTCGAAATCCACTTCTAAAATATCTTGGTGAAACACCGTCACATTTTCATAAGGAGACAATGTATCTTCAAGAACAGGCAAAAAGCGATCGTCAATTTCAAACGCAAAGACCTCTTTCGCTTGTTTTGCAATTTGCTCGGTTAAGGCACCAATCCCTGGCCCCACTTCAATGACTGTGGTATTTGCATCCACTTTTCCTGTCTCTACAATATTTCTTAAAATGTTGGTATCAATAATGAAGTTTTGTCCAAGACTCTTTTTCGCACTCAAACCATATTTTTCTAATATTTCACGCGTTCGAGTCGGTGTCGCGATATCTTGATGATTCGTCATCCGTCTCCCCCTTTTTTATCCTTTGTAACGCTGTTGCTACTTCTTCTTCGGTAAGGCCAAACATCGTCAACCTTTTTTGAAGCTGTTTGGCATTCGTGTAACCAATACGCAGCTCTTCTCCTAATTTTATCCGTAAATCTTTCGCTCCTGGTCCACCCATTAAACCATTGGCCAGTAAAAAGGACTTGGAAACGGTTGGATTTTCCTGACTTGTGCTTTCATATAACCCCTCGAGGGCTAATCGAATCGTTTCGACCGAGGCATGTTCTATGCCCAAAGTCCCTTTATGTTTCGGAACCCCTTCACCGTTTTTTAAAAAGGCATGTTTTACACCAGGAATAGCTTGAGAAATCTTCTTGCGGATGGTTTCTCCTGGATAATCTGGATCAGTGAACACAATGACGCCTCGTGTTTTTTGAGCATGTTCAATTAAGTCCAGCGTTTCTTGTTCCAAGGCCAGACCTTGCGTTTCGATAGTATTCGCATCGACAGCTAGTCGGATACGTTCGGTGTCTTTTTTACCTTCAACAACAATCACTTCTTTAATTTTTGGTTTCATTTCACTCTTCCGTTAACTTAAATAATTGATTGGCATTTTTTGTCGTTATTTTTGCAATTTCTTCTACAGACATTTCACGCAACTCAGCCAGCTCTTCGGCAACAAAGCGGACATAACTTGGCTCGTTTCGTTTCCCTCGATATGGCATCGGGCTTAAGTAAGGGGCATCCGTTTCAATGAGCACTTTATCTAAGGGAACGACTTTTGCACTTTCTTTGACTTCAGGAGCATTTGAAAAGGTTAAAACGCCACTGTAAGAAATATGCATCCCTAAATCCAAAAAGCGCTCCTGCCATTCAGGCGTTAAATTAAAACTGTGCATAATGCCACCGACATCGCCTACGTGTTCTTCTTTTAATACCTGGTAAACATCTTCCGTACTGTCACGATTGTGGACAGTGATTGGGATATCCAATTCTTTGGCGACTCGAATTTGTCTTCTAAAGGCTTCGATCTGAACAGGCTTTGGATCTTCCATCCAATGGTAATCCAAGCCCATTTCGCCCATCCCCACAATCTTTTCCGTTTGCAGCAGATGAATCAATTTTTCTTCCACTTCATCAGAGTAGCTGCCTGCTTCTGTCGGATGCCAGCCGACGATTGGGTAAATCCCCTCGTAAGACTTGCTCAATTCTAACGCTTTCGCAATTGTTTCATGGTTAAAACCGACCACAGCAATTCTTGAAACTCCATGTTCTTTCGCTCGTTGAATCACTTCGGCTTCGTCTTCAGCAAACTGTTTCACATTTAAATGAACGTGACTATCAAATAACATACTTTCATTCCTTTATTTAAATCGTATTTCTGAATTCTTTCATCACTGAAAAAGAAAAGAGCAAGACGCGCTTGCTCTTTCATTTCAATAAATTAGCCAACAATTGAACCGTTTGGCATATTGAATGGGGCATCGAGTAAAACTAAGTTCCCCTCGTCATCTTCTGCCGATAAAATCATACCTTGACTAATTTCACCGCGCATTTTTCGTGGCTTCAAGTTGGCCACGATAATGACTTTTTTACCGATCAGTTCTTCTGGATCCGGATAGAATTCTGCAACGCCTGAGACAATTTGGCGGTCTCCGCCTTCATCGCCTGCGTCTAAGCGGAATTTCAGTAACTTATCCGCGTTCTCTACTTTTGCACAATCCATGACTTCGGCCACTTTTAATTCAACGGCATCGAAATGTTCAAAATCCACTTCATCTTTTTTGACCGAGCTTAATTCCGTCATTTCAGGGTTCCAAATTGCATCTTCATCTGCATCTTCTTCGGCTGTTGCTGGAGCCATCGATTCTTGAATGACCGCTGTTTCTTCTTCGACATCCAGACGCGGGAAAATCGGCGTTCCTTTTTCCACGACTTTTCGGCCTTTGGGGAAGTTGCCATACGCTAATTGATCCCATGCCATGTCTGTTTCTAAGTCTAAACCTAATTGTTCAGCAATCTTACCGGGTGTTTCGACTAAGAATGGACGCAATAATGTTCCGGCAACACGTAAACTTTCGACTAAGTGCGCCAATACATTTTTAAGCTCTTCTGTTTTTTCTTCACGTGCTAAAATCCATGGCGTGGTTTCATCAATGTATTTGTTTGTGCGTGAAATCAAGTTCCAAACATTTTGTAAAGCCACGTTAAACTGTAGGTGATCTAAAGCCTCTGTGTAGCCAGTGATGGCTTCTTTAGCTGTTTCTTCAAGTGCTTCGTCAAATGAAGTTGCATCCGTACCTAACGCTGGAATCTCACCATCTAGATATTGGTTCACCATAGCGACTGTTCGATTTAGTAAGTTTCCTAAATCGTTCGCTAAGTCTGAATTTGTACGGGTGACATAATCTTCTGGAGTGAAAATTCCATCTGAACCAAAAGGAATTTCACGCATTAAGTAGTAACGTAAACTATCTAAACCATAACGGTCGACTAAGAAATCTGGATACACCACATTTCCTTTGGATTTAGACATTTTACCGTCTTTCATTAATAGCCAACCGTGACCAAAAACTTGTTTTGGCAACGGCAAATCTAAAGCCATTAATAATATCGGCCAGTAAATTGTATGGAAACGAACAATCTCTTTCCCAACCATATGGACATCTGCCGGCCAGAATTTTTGGAACAACTCCGGTTGGTTTTCAAAGTCACCTAAATCTGGATCATAGCCTAAAGCCGTAATGTAGTTGGTTAATGCGTCAATCCAGACATACACCACGTGTTTAGGATCCGAAGGTACCTTCACGCCCCAGTCAAAAGTCGTTCGTGAGACCGCTAAGTCTTCTAAACCTGGGCGAATAAAGTTATTGATCATTTCATTCTTACGCGATTCCGGTTGAATGAAATGAGCATGCTCTTCGTAATATTCCAACAAACGGTCTGCGTATTTACTCATACGGAAAAAATAAGATTCTTCACTAACCCATTCCACATCATGGCCACTCGGAGCTTTCCCGCCGATGACATTCCCGTCATCATCACGGTACACTTCTTCCATCTGGGATTCCGTAAAGAACTCTTCGTCTGATACCGAATACCAGCCAGAATATTTATCTAAATAGATATCGCCTTGGTCCAACAGTTTTTCAAAAATCTTGCCAACCACTTCTTTATGTTCTTCATCGGTGGTTCGGATAAATTTGTCGTTTGAGATTTCTAATTTATCCCAGAGCGCTTCAATATCCGCGGCTTGGCGATCGACAAACTCTTGCGGCGATAAGCCTTCACTTTCTGCTTTTTCTTGAATTTTTAAGCCATG
>DATGSY010000100.1:0-5479 GCA_035302125.1 Atopostipes sp. | reverse complement strand
AATTATATTATTACTCGTCGCGGAGTCGGTTATTATTTAAGGAATCCAGATAAAGTGGAGCACTAAAGCTTATGAAAAAAATAAAATTTTACCAAACAATCAATGCAAAAATTGTCTTTGTTATTGCGATGGTTATCATTTTCGCCCTGCAGCTCATCGGGGCGAATTTTATTACGCAGACGGAGAGACAATTGGTCAGTAACTTTCAAGAAAATCAGCAACTACAAATGAACTTTTTGGAAAATTCATTTGTACATTATTTAGAGATGCATCAAAGTACAAACGGGACACCGGAAGACATTGATCCGGAAGAAGAAATCAACCGCTTAATTAATGATTTCTCGGGTACAGGCATTACAAGTATCCTTGTTGTGGATGCCAATTTTGTAGTGCTTGGAAACAGCGATACGACGCAACAGGTCGCCGTCGGACAATTAATCAATGACGATGATGTGCGTACAGCGATTTTACAAGGAAACTCTGTATCCAGACAAATTATCAATCCTCAATTAAATGCCCGAAGATGGCGGATGGTGGAACCTGTCTATTCGACAGGTGATACTCAAGTCGTCTTAGGTGCGATTATCATGGAATCGAATATCGAAACGGTCTACGACCAAATCACAGATATCACATTAATCTTCCTAAGAGCCTCCTTTATCGCCATTGTTTTATCTTCTATCCTGGCAAACATGGTTTCCAAAGCATTGACTGATCCTATAAAAGAAATGCAAGCAAAAGCAAAAGCCATTGGGGAAGGGGACTATTCTGGAGAGATTAAGATTTATGGGGCAGATGAAATTGGATTACTCGCCAAAAACATAAACGAACTCTCAGATGAAGTTGAAAGCGGGCAACGCAAAATCGAAGCGGAAAGACAGCGATTGGACAGTGTTTTAAGTAATATGTCTGAGGGAGTCATTGCGACTAACCGTCGAGGTGAAATTGATATTGTAAATAATATGGCTTCTGAAATGCTGAATCGCCCTAAAAATGAGTTAATCGATCAAAATATTTTAACCTTATTAGAATTAGAAAATGACTACAATTTACGGGATTTATTGGACCGAAGAGAGGGTCTGATCATCAATATTGAAACAGAGGAAGATACGGCTCTTTTACGTGCTTCCTTCTCAATGATTCAAGCAGAATCGGGCTATATCAGCGGAATTGTGAGTGTGTTGCGTGATGTAACGGAAGAGCAAAAAATTGAAGAAGACCGTAAAGAATTCGTATCGAATGTATCGCATGAATTGCGTACACCACTGACTAGTATGCGTAGTTATATTGAAGCTTTAATCGATGGGGCTTGGAAAGATCCAGAACTGGCCCCACGCTTCTTAGATGTTGCTCAGTCTGAAACGGATCGTATGATTCGAATGATTCAAGACTTGCTGCACCTTTCACGGATTGACTCTGGAAAGAGTGAGTTACAGAAAGAATTAATCGATTTGACGGCTTTATTTTCGCAAGTGCTCAACCGTTTTGAAATGTTGCTTGAATCTGAAGAATATGCGAATAGCAATTATTCCATTCAAAAGCATTTAATTGATGAAGCAATCTTTGTAGACATCGACCCAGATCGAATTACCCAAGTTTTAGATAATGTGATAAACAATGCCATTAAATATTCACCAGAGGGTGGAACAATCGCTTGTACAATGGCTGTTGAAGGCAGCCAAGTGATTATAACGATTAAAGACGAAGGAATTGGTATTCCAGAAGATGATTTAGAACACATTTTTGATCGATTCTATCGAGTTGACCGTGCCCGCTCACGTGCCATGGGCGGTACTGGATTAGGGCTGGCAATTAGTCGTGAAGTCATTGAGCAACATGATGGCGAGATTTGGGCTGAAAGCGAAGAAAGAAATGGAACGACCTTCTATATCGCTCTTCCTTATATTCCATATGAAGAGGAGGAATGGGGATGGGAGTAAGCCAAGATAAAATACGAAATGTAACCTTAACAATTTTAGTCTTATTGAGTTTTTTACTTTCTTTCAATCTATGGACAGCCGGCAGAAATATTGGAGAAGAACCGAATCCCAATAATCAACCCGTCCGTTCAAATATTTCCAATGTCAATCATTCAGAAAGTATCGCTTTTCGTCCGACCTTAGTGGCTTTACATGGGATAGACCCAGAACAACCTTTAATGGTTGCCAGTACTTATCCTTTACGAAATTTACTGGAAACTCGTTTTTCGACAACGAATTTACAACAATTAGAACGTGCTGAAATTTTAGAAGAAAACGAATATTTGAACATGCTTCAAAGTGATCAATGGGTGGAGTTTATATTTAGAGAAGAAGTCCCCATAGGTGTGTTTGATCAAAAATTTGAAGAGTTGTCACAAGAAAATGCGGATTATTTCTTTGATCGGATGCTTGTTCACGTCGACAATCAAGACCTTGTCTATTTTTACCATGCAGAATCAAGAGCTTTCTATACCATTTCTGTCAGTGAAGATGTGAGTGTAAGTATCGATCCGTTTTTAAACAGGGATAATTTGGTATATCGATCTGCGGCGATTATGCCACTAGCAGAAGGTTATGTGTATTTATCTCATGAAAGCATGGCGGTACCTTATCGAAGTTATGTCATCGACCGCTTACCCAACTCATTATATACAAGTAACTTTTTCCCGGATACCTCTCTAGTGGATGTTCGTTCGAACGGCCCGGTGACTCGATATATTGATTTGACCAAAGAAGTGACGATTAACGATCGCTATCACACGCTGGTCTTTTTAAGACAGATCCAAGATCAAGGAACATTAAATCCTACGAACCGATTTTTAAGAAGTTTTGAACAAGTCAACCGTTTTGAAAATTGGGCCGGGACTTTTTTCCTTTCTGATTATGACCGAGAAAGTCAGATGGTGTCCTTTAGACGGGAAATTCAAGGCTTGCCAGTCTTTAGCACGGCAGACCATGAAACCGTGACAGAAGTCAACCTGGTTGAGACAGGTGTGACGCATTTGAAACTGCCGCTTCGATTTATTAATACACCGATCACAATGGAAGGTTCACCTACTGAAGAGTTGCTTCCAGGTGTAGAAGTATATAATCAACTCTCTAGCCAACTCGCTCCAGCAGACTTTGAAAACATTGAAGATCTTACTGTGGGCTACACGTGGGAAGAAAGCGATGAAGAAAGCCAAGTTATCTATTTTGTTCCTGCATGGTATGTCCAATACGATGGAAATTGGATAGCATTAGACGACATTTTAGAATTGCATGGGGAGGTTGCTTATGGATTTTAAAAAAATTGCTAGAATTTTTATTCTGGCTTTTACCTTATTGAACATCTATTTAATCGTCGGTATTTTTGAAAGGCAAGATATTCAATACACCACTGCGCAACCAACCTCGGACAATATCTTTTCAAATATGGAAGATTTGGACATTGAATTGCCAAATTTAGAAAATGAACAAACGAATACAGAAGAAATTTATCCGCTCCAAGTGAATGCTCATAATTTATTGGAAACAGAACTCGAAGCCAGAGAAGAGCTAACCGGCAGTTTAAATGAAGAAGGAACCGTTTATTATGAAAGTTTTCCTTCAAACCCCATCAACTTAGAAGGAAATCCAGCTGAAGGCTTTCCAGAAGAAGATTATATTCTGTTGGAAAATTTTGTGGCGTCAGATGAAGTGATGTTTGGTTCAGAATATTCTTTTTCACACTATAACCAAGAAAGTCGTTACTTTGTCTTTTACCAATACGAGGATGGCATTCCGATTGCGGATGGCACTTCAGAGATCCTGCTTTATGTGAATGAGAGTGGAGAAATTTATGCATACGAACAAACTTATGCCGGGGAAGCTTCACGTCAAGGAAGCCCATTACAGTTAATTGACGCTTCAAGAGCTATTGAGATCTTATTTTTAAATAATGAAATCAGACAAGGGTCCGAAGTACAAAGGCCAGTTTTAACTTACCGAAGAGCGCTGCACTTAGAAGACTTAAGTATGTATAGTCCTGTGTGGCTAGTCAATATTGATCGTGCTTCTGAAAGAAACACCTTTCGTGTGGACGCTGTAAATGGTACAATTATTAGGCAGCCTGTTGCACCGGCGGATACATCGGAAGACAATGGAAGCGAAGAAGATACGGATGCAACAGATGAAGAACCAGAGGATGAAAACACGGATGAAGGACAATCTGAATAAGAGGCAGGGGTCTCTTTGAAATAAGACGACTATTCGATAACGCATTTAATTTGGAAGGATTTTAACATTGGAAACTTTGAAACAAGCAAATTTAAATAAACTAGACGATTTACAAATTAGTGTTTTAGCGAGTGGTAGCTCAGGAAATGCGATTTATGTCGAGTCCGCAAAGACGAAACTTTTAATCGACTGCGGACTGACCGGAAAGAAAACCGCTGAACTATTGAGCCAAATCGACCGTGATCCGTATGATTTAGATGCGATTTTAGTGAGCCATGAACACAGCGACCATATCAAAGGCGTCGGCATTATGTCTCGTAAATACGATTTAGACATTTATGCGAATGAAAAAACATGGCAAGCGATGAACAATAAAATCGGTAAAGTAAAAACAGAGCATAAATATTTGTTTAATGTAGAAGAACAAAAAACCATCGGAGATATCGATATTTTAAGTTTCGGAATTTCTCACGATGCGGTCGATCCACAATTTTATGCCTTTGAAAAAAATAAAAAGCAATTTGTCATTTTAACCGACACGGGTTACGTCAGTGACCGAATGCGCGATGGATTGAAAAATGCGGATGCTTACTTAATTGAAAGTAATCACGATACATCCTTGCTTCGAATGGGGAAATACCCTTGGCCGTTAAAACAACGCATTTTAAGCGATAAAGGGCACTTATCCAATGAAGAAGGTGCACTCGCTTTAGTTGATTTAATTGGAGATAAAACAAAACGCATTTATTTAGGTCATTTGAGTAAAGAAAACAATATGAAAGAAATCGCGCGTGATACGGTTGAAGAAGTATTGTTGCGCAAAGGCATGGGAGTCAATGAGCATTTTCATCTCTTTGACACAGACCCAGACGCCGCTCAGAGTTTATTTACCTTATAAAAGTAAAATAATGAATCGAAAAGAAGGCAACCTCGTGAAAAGGTTGCCTTTTTCTCGTTTTTGCAATCATTCATGTTAAAATATATAATGTTAATTAGAGTTTATTTCAAAGGATTTTCAAAGATTTATGTGAAAATCCATCCATGTATCAAGTTTAAAAAAAGTTGATCAGCATTCAAATATGAAGGGAAGTTTAAAATGAAAAGTAAAATAAAAAGAGTTATGATGCTTGCTGCAGTTCCTCTTGTTTTATTGGGTTGTGCGACGGATACAGCAGATCCCACTGAACCAGCAGAAACAGAAGAACCAGAAGAGCGTGAGGAAGTACAAATTTCCAATGTACAAGTCAATGTAGAAAGTGGAATCACTGAAGCTGTTGAAGAAGTCGATGGGGCAGTTGTTT
>DATGSY010000099.1:0-2747 GCA_035302125.1 Atopostipes sp. | reverse complement strand
AAGCGCAGGGTATACTGTAGTCAACAAGTACAAACTAGGAGGAGAAAGAAATGGGTTTTCAGCAAAAAATATTAAGCAGTAAAAATAAAATCACACTTATCTCAGGAATTTTAATCGTTATAGGATTTATTGCACACTTTGGTTTTGGAAACACACAAGTTTTTAATATCGCATTCATTATCGCATCTATTTTAGGGGTGGCACCAATCGCCATTCAAGCTTTTGGGGCTTTAAAGGTAAAAGTAATTTCAATTGATGTGTTAGTAACCATCGCAGTAATCGGTGCTTTCCTCATTCAAAACTATGAAGAGTCAGCTATCGTAACGTTCTTATTCTTATTCGGTAGCTGGTTAGAGGCTCGCACATTGAACTCTACTCGTTCAGCGATTAAAGAATTGACAGAAATGGCACCAGAAGTAGCTTTTAAACAAATGGAAAATGGTGAATTTGAAGAAGTTGATGTATGGGATGTTGACGAAGGCGATATCCTACAAGTCCGTACAGGTGGAAAAGTTCCAGTTGATGGAACGGTTGTTATTGGTGAAGGTCACATTAACGAAGCATCAATCACTGGTGAAGCGGATCCGGTTCGAAAAGAAGCAGATTCAGAAGTCTTCGCAGGTACAATTTTAGAAAATGGAACCCTACAAATTCGTGCAGACCGTGTAGGAGAAGATACAACTTTCGGTAAAATTATTGAGCTTGTTGAAGAAGCTCAAGATTCAAAATCAGAAGCTGAACGCTTTATTGACCAGTTCTCGCAGTGGTATACACCAGCCGTCTTAGTCTTAGCGTTTATCGTGTGGATTTTTAGTCAAAATGTCGAGTTGGCCATTACAATACTAGTACTCGGATGCCCAGGTGCATTAGTCATTGGAGTACCTGTTTCTAACGTAGCTGGTATCGGAAATGGTGCAAAAAATGGTGTATTATTAAAAGGTTCAGAAGTAATTCAAGACTTTAGTAAAGTTGATACGATTCTATTTGATAAAACAGGAACTCTAACTGTAGGTAACCCAGAAGTTGCCGAATTTAAAACCTATGGGGATGCAGATCAAGCACTAAGCTATCTGGCAAGTGTCGAGAATGAATCGGATCACCCACTCGCAAAAGCGGTTCTTTCACAGTTAGGCGATATTGAAATGTATCCAGTAGATGAAACAAACGTTGTAAAAGGTGGAGGAATCGTCGCAGAAGTCGATGGCCACCGCGTTGCAATAGGAAACGTAGCTTTAATGGAAAAAGAAAATATCCAATTAACAAAAGAAGCTCGTGAAGATTTTGAAGCCTACGAAAAACGTGGAAACTCATTAGTTATTACAGCAGTCGATGGTGAGTTGAAAGCTCTAATGGGGATTCGTGACCAAATTCGCCCAGGGATTAAACAAGATTTACAAGCGATGAAAGCTTTAGGTGTTAAGAACTTAATCGTACTATCAGGAGATAACCAAGGTACTGTTGATTTAGTCGCTGAAGAATTAGGATTAACAGAAGCCCATGGAAACTTACTGCCAGAAGATAAGGCAGACTACCTCAAAGAACTCCAAGCTCAGGGTCAAATTGTCGCATTCGTTGGTGATGGAGTAAACGATAGTCCTTCATTAGCCCTTGCGGATATTGGAATCGCAATGGGTAGCGGAACAGACGTCGCTATTGAAACTTCTGATGTCGTTTTAATGAACTCAAATATGAGCCGCTTGCCTCACGCTTTAGGCTTAACTAAAGCAACCGCCAATAATATGAAACAAAATATTGTCATTGCAGTAGGTACTGTACTTGTTCTTCTAGCAGCCGTTTTCTTCTCAGACTGGATGAACATGTCAATCGGTATGTTAGTACACGAAGGAAGTATCCTAGTCGTTATCTTAAACGGTATGAGACTATTGCGCTACAGACTCAAAGGAACTGATGTAGAAACGGCGAACGCAAAAGAGGTTCATGCATAAAAAATACAATAAAAACTAAATAGATTACGGTAGAATTTCCAATATAATATAGTCGAACAAATTTCAGAAACAATTAGGAGATTAATACTAATTCTTGATCTACATCAATTCAATCTATCTAGTCTTCGATTAGAATAGATGCATAAGAGGTAAGAAATGAAAATATTGAAATACAAAATACCTTGTTAAATTGATGTAGATCAAGATTAAAAGCTTGAATAGCTGATATACTATAGATGTCAATAAGGTAAATCGAATGAACAAATAAAAATTCAAAGGAGAATGTATCATGCAAAAAGCAAATATTCAATTAGAAACGTTAACTTGTCCATCATGTCTACAAAAAATCGAAAATGGTGTTGGTAACTTAAACGGTGTGGATAAAGACAGCTTGAAAGTGATGTTCAATGCAAGCCGTGTAAAAGTAAACTTCGACGACACTGTATCAATTGAAGACATAGAAAAAGCTATCCAAGACTTAGGTTATGGCGTAAAAAGATCGCGTGTAAAAACCGCGTAGGTTTACTTAAAAAATCAAAAAAATAATGGAGGAATGAATCATGTCAGAAAAAACACCACAAGAAAGATTAAAAGAAGAACAAGAATATAAAGATCATGTGCATCATACGAAAATAAATGCAGCAGCCATTACAGACCATCTTTTAGGGAATATTCACACACTACATGTGAAGTTACATCAGTATCATTGGTATGTAAAGGGACCTCACTTCTTTACTTTACATGAAAAATTTGAGGAACTATATGATGATAATGAAAAATGGTTTGACCGTTTAGCTGAAC
>DATGSY010000098.1:0-11977 GCA_035302125.1 Atopostipes sp. | reverse complement strand
AGTCGCTGTTCCAATAATTTGGCTGTCCCAAACCCACTGGCACAAACTAAAATGACTTCTTGCTTATCTTCTTCTCTTCGTTCCAAAAAAGATTGAATATGAATTGCAATATAGGCGATTTCATCTTCACCCACTTGAATGCCATAAGAGGCATCTAACTCTTCAGCTAAAGTCACACCTAGAGCAAAAGCTCTAGAAAAAGACTTTTTGATTTCATCTAAATAAGGGTTACGTATGCTCGCTTCTAATTTCAAACGATTTACAGCTGAATTTAGATGCTGAATGAGATGATTATACAATGTGTCATCCGGTTTCAAATCACCGAGTGTTCTTTTGAGAATCGTTCTCAATTCTTGCTCATGTTCAAACGTGACAGTCGCTGGATCATTACTCGAATAGTCGTCATTTTGTTCGAAGATTTTCATGAATTGGTTAATATAATTGCGTTCCCCTTCGTAAATGACCACGTTAAACGATTCTTCCAATAAATCAATAAGAAATTTTGCTGCCGGTAATAATTCAACTGGTTCAGAACGTTCCGACTCAATATATTGATTTAATCGAATCCTTTCAATCGCTATGGTTAAATGAAGAATGAGCGATTGGTATTCATAATCCGTGATTTGGAGCTGCATCTTTTCAATGAGTTGATGCACAACCTGAATCACTTTATCGATGGTATCCGGTTGGATCATTCTTTTCGCTTGCTCGCTAAACACCACATTGAACGCCCACTGCGGTTCATGTTTTCCGGGAGAAGCTGAAATTCCTCTCCAAAAATATTTTAAAATATCCGCAAGCAAAGCTCTTTTTTGATTTTCAGAAGCTTCTAAATAAAGTCCTTTATTATTGCTGTTTAATTGAATCGTATGTTCAGCTAACTTTTCACGGACTTGCTTTAGAGCATTTTCAATAGTAGAGCGACTGACGTATAAATCATCCGCAAATTGTTGAATAGGGATAGCTTTATCCGCTTGCAAAAGCTGCAAACAAATATAGACACTTCTGTCTTGTACTTCGTCGACTTGAAAAGTTTTTAACTGATTGACGAGGTGATTGGCTTTCGCTAAATCTCCAGATAAAGTCAGTCCAACGCCGGGTTGAATCGATAAATCCAAATCCACTTCCAATTCTTTCAATACAAGGCGAAGTTCATTGATATAACGTTGGACCGTACGGGGAGAAACAGATAAATGCTCAGCGAGTTCCTGGTAATTTGTTTGCGGGAAATCAACAAGAAATTCTAAAATTTCGACATAACGATGTTCAATTTTTTTATTCATTGGATCACACCCACCAACTCTTTTATTTTATCATTGGAAGAGGATTCAGGGTACATAATCGATGACCGGAACCTTCCGGCAAAAAAGAAAGTACCTCGAGAAAAACAATCCTTCTTCATTTTTCTAGGCAACGGTACACATTATATAGAAAATAACGGCCATTTGCTAAGGACATAAATTCGAATGAAGTACTTATCGTTGACAATTTACGTTTACAGTTGTAAACTTAAATTAAGATCTTATTCAGGAGGTTAATTGAAATGAGTACAGACGAACATAGAAAAAATGAACACCATCCAGAGGATCATTCTCATCATGAACACCACGAACACCATGGGCATGATGAAAATGAAGACGATGAAACCGTTAGACATGGCTACCATGAAGAACAGATAGAGGAAGAGAAAGAACACGCACATCACGACCACGATCATCACGAGCATGAGCATCATTCTCATGATGGCCACGAACACCATGGCCATGAGCATCATGATCACGGGGGAGGCGGACATCACCACCATCATCATGGAAACTTTAAAGAGCTCTTTTTAAAATCATTGCCTTTAGGATTGGCAATTATGATTCTTGCGCCGATGATGGGCATAGAGTTGCCCTTTCAATTTGCATTTCCATATTCTGATATTCTTGTAGTCGTACTTTCTACGATTCTGTTAGTTTATGGAGGCAAACCTTTCTACCAAGGGGCAGTGGATGAATTCCGGCAAAAAGCTCCGGGAATGATGGCCCTAGTTTCTTTAGGGGTAAGCGTGTCTTACCTATATAGTGTGTTTGCGGTTGTTTCACGGTATATGACCGGCGAACATGTCATGGACTTTTTCTTTGAATTTGCCTCTTTAATTTTAATTATGTTATTAGGTCACTGGATTGAAATGAAAGCCGTTGGTGAAGCGGGAGATGCGCAGAAAGCTTTAGCTGAACTTGTACCAAAAGATGCGCATGTAGTACTCGAAGATGATTCCATTGAAATGCGTCCAGTTGCAGACTTACAAGTGGGGGATGTCATTCGCGTGCAAGCGGGTGAAAATATTCCTGCGGATGGAACAATCACCAGCGGACAATCGCGAATTGATGAAGCTTTGTTGACGGGTGAATCAAAACCTGTACAAAAAGAAGCAGGAGATTCAGTTATCGGTGGATCAACAAATCGCGAAGGGGTCTTATTTATTGAGGTAGAAGAGACTGGAGACAAGTCCTTTATTTCTCAAGTTCAATCTCTTATCCAAGAAGCGCAAAACCAACCTTCAAGAGCGGAAGACATGGCCCAAAAAGTAGCCGGTTGGTTGTTTTATATCGCCATTGCAGCGGCATTGATTGCTTTCTTTGTATGGCTAGCGATTGCTGATTTGCAAACAGCAATCAATTATACCGTCACGACCTTAGTCATTGCGTGTCCACACGCGCTAGGCCTTGCCATTCCTTTAGTCGTCGCTAGAAGTACAAGTTTAGGTGCGAGTCGTGGATTATTGGTGAAAGACCGTGAAGCATTGGAAGCTGCTCAACAATCCGATGTGATGATTCTTGATAAAACAGGAACGTTAACAACTGGAGAATTTAAGGTGTTAAATGTTGAAAGGTTAAATGAAAACTATACGGAAAAAGAAATCACTGCATTAATGGCTGGATTAGAAGCGGGGTCTAGTCATCCGATCGCCCAGTCAATTACAACATTCGCCGAAGAGGAAGACATCGAAGCTATTCCATTCAATTCAATCGAAGTCTTATCGGGTGCAGGTGTCCAAGGACAAGCAGATGGCAAAGACTATCAATTGATTAGTCAAAAAGCTTATGGCAAGAATTTAGACCTTGAAGTGCCAAAAGGTGCTACGCTGAGTATCTTAACGGAAGATGGTGAAGCGATTGGAACCGTGTCTTTAGGAGATGAGTTGAAACCAACAAGTCAGCAACTCATCCAAACGCTCAAAAACCATGACATCGAACCAATCATGGCGACTGGGGATAATGAAAGGGCCGCTCAAGGGGTCGCAGAAGATTTAGGCATTGAATATAAAGCCAATCAGTCACCGCAAGATAAATACAAATTGGTGGAAGAATTAACAAATGAAGGCCAAACCGTCATTATGGTGGGAGACGGTGTGAACGATGCTCCATCACTCGCTTTAGCGGATGTAGGGATTGCGGTTGGCGCAGGAACGCAAGTGGCCATTGACTCAGCTGACATCATCTTGACACAGTCCGATCCAGCAGATATTGAGTCATTTTTAGAATTGTCCGATAAAACGACGAGTAAAATGACGCAGAATCTCTGGTGGGGAGCCGGTTATAACTTTATCGCAATTCCATTGGCTGCAGGGGTGTTAGCGCCAATTGGCATATCTATTACACCAGCGATTGGGGCTATATTAATGTCCATCAGTACCGTAATTGTCGCAGTGAATGCCATGTTTTTGAATTTAGATGATGAGGAATAAGTAAAACAATAAGCAACGAATGGGAATCTTTTCTGTGAGGTAACTTGCAGAAAAGATTCCTTTTTTAAAAGAAGACAAAAGAATAGTATGTAGATATGTCAAAAATATGAAATGTTCTTTAATTTATAATGTTTGTCGACAAATCGTTTTGAAAAGAATACATAAATTGGTATAATTTCAGTTACTAATGAAGAAAAGGGTTTTAAATTTATAGATAAAATTATGATATAAACGAAAGGAAAGTTGGCAGGAGGTTGCTATTTTGAAACAAAAAAATAACAATACTTTTGGAAGTACGTATAAGCATATACGACAAGCCAGAAAATTGTCCCAGCACAGTGTAACGAAAGAAAAAATCTCACGATCTTCTCTTTCGAAATTTGAACACAATAAACAAACGATTTATCTGGATAATTTTTTGAGCTTGTTAGATGAGTTAGAACTTAGTTTTGGTGAATTCATGTTTATAGACAACAACTACCAGCTCACTTATGCGGACAAATTAAAAGATAAGTTTTACCAAAGTCATTTCACGGGGAATATTCCCAAGTATCGAGAATTGCATAAAGAAATTAAAAATCACCTCAAGGAATCATATGATTGGTATCTGGAGGTTATGCAGCATTATCTGGATTTTTTAATTCGCTTAGAAACAGATGCTACTGGTCAGCAAGCCGAAAAATTAGAAGCCTTTGTCGTAGAGATTTGGGAAAACATGAAGAGTTTTGAAAAGTGGTTCATCAATGATATTCGCTTGTTGAATGTCTTGATTTATTATCTGCCAAGTAAAACAGCTGACCAAGCCATCCAGATGTTAATCGAACGGGCCATGCATTATGAAGAAGCGGATGTTTTGAAATCAATGATTCCTTCGCTCTATCTAAACAGCAGCTTAGTGTATATAAAAAATGGCATGTACCATAACGCTTCAACATATACAGATAAAGCTTTAGAAACGATTCAAAAAAACCACCGCTATGACTTCTACATCACTGCACTCATTCGCAAAGGAACCAGTACAAAAGAATTTATATGGATTCATAAAGGCTTACAACTCGCGTTGGATTTAAACGACCACCAACTTCACGAATGTTTGAATATCGAAGTGATTAATAATGTTCCCATGTATTTTACTAAATACCCAGAAGATCTTGAAAATATCGAATGGTCTTCGGAAAATTCCGAAGAACACGCATATAAATTTAATGGGTATTATTGGTTTCCGCTCTAATTGCTTGTTAAATTAACGCTATAAGTCGTAAAACATTGAGTTTTCTTATAGCTGTTTTGAAAATGGCAGGATAAAATTCATTTCCCAATGTAAATGGGAATGCTTTCATTTTCAAAAAAGATAAGCTACAATGAATGAAAGTACCGATGAAAGAGTTGGTATTATTTGAAGGTTACTCAGTAAGTATTGGTTTCGATATTTGTTATAAAGTTTTCCTTTTGTCAAAAATGAAATGATTTTGTCATTAGAGATTATTTGTTATGGAGACTTCATTTGTTAAAATCTATTGGCTATGAACAAACTCAACCCACTAAGGAGGATAAGTTCAATGTCAGAAGAGGCAAAATTCAAAAAAGAGTTACAGAATCGAAAAAAAGAGTTCGAAGGAAAGAAAGTTGAGCTCATTTCTCGTTTGTGCTCTGATGAACCTACAAAAATCACTAAACAAAAACCGAATAAAGTAAAAGAATAGAAAAACTAGAGGTGCTATCTATGGAGTTTATTAAAGGTGAGAACCGTTTTTACCGAGAAGATGATGATGGAAATGTCATTGCAGAAATTACGTATAAACCGATTGATGAGGCTACAGTAGATGCTGATCATACATTTGTTGACCCTTCTTTAAGAGGGCAGGGGGTAGCGGAACAACTCGTCGATCGTTTAGTGAAAGAAATGGAAGATGCAGGTAAAAAAATTAAACCAACATGCCCCTATGTTGAAAAGTTGTTTGAACGAAAAGAAGAAAAATACGAGCACATTGCTGCGGACAAATAAATGATCATTGAAAAAGTGAGACAGGTTATAGGCATCAAATAACCTGTCTCACTTTTTTTGTTTTAAAGATTCTATGGATCTTTGTTTTTCAAGAGGTTGAGTGTGATGTATATTTCATTCGATAAAGAAATATCGACAGATTCATTTCTAAAATCCATGCATATGCGTTTTATCGAAAGAAAGCCTTTGATATAATTAAAAAAATTGCGGAAGCATCATTTGACTTCAATTTCTTCCTGTTGGTTTGTCGGTATAATCCATTCAATTCACATTTATAAAGCGATAACGTATACTCAAATATAGATTAGTAAATGAGGAGTGAGAGGACAATGGATACCATTCGCTGGTTAGCACGCTATATTCGTCCTTATTTAGGTAGTTGGATTTTTGCGAGCATTTTAACCGTTATTGTTGCATTATTGAATATTGTCACACCCTATACAAGTGGACTTATTGTAGATATCGTCATTATGAACGGCCAAGATCAATTTCTAGTTCCTCTCTTATTCGTTATGATTGGAGGAACGGTCCTGCGTACTTTACTACGGTATTGGTATCAAATGCGTTATGAACTGATTAGTCAGAATGTGTTGTTTCAGATAAGGGATGATTTATATACGAAGTTTCAAGAGCTGGACTTCAGCTTTTTTAACCATACACGTACAGGAGATATCATGGCAAGAATGACGGGAGACACGGATTCCATCCGCCATAGTATCGCATGGGTCTATTTCAACATTTTGGATAATATCGTTTTATTTATTTCGGCCCTTTTATTCATGGGAACAATCGAAATGAAGTTAACCCTTGCTTTGCTAGTAGTTACTCCGTTTATCGCTATATTCACAGTGCTGCTCTCGACCAGAGCGAAGCGAGCTTTTTATGAAATACGAGAAAGCTTCTCACGCTTAAATTCAATGGTCGAAGAAAATATTCGTGGAAACCAAATTGTGAAAGCTTTTGGACGAGAAGAGTTTGAAACGGAAAAATTCAAACATGTAAATGAAGGATTTCGGGAAAGCAATATTCAATCCGCCAAGCTGTCTTCCCGTTATTTGCCAATCATTGAAACCTTTGCCGGCTTTATGTCCGTCATCGCTGTCGGGTATGGCGGTTGGCTGGTCATCACCGGTGAGATGAGCGTCGGGAATTTAGTGACGTTTACAGGACTAATCTGGATGATTAATTTACCGATGCGTAATATCGGTGCACACGTGAATGATTTGCAAAATCTGTTTGCAGGTTCTATAAAAATTCGAGACATGTTGATGCTTGAGCCGGAAATTCCAATCGAGCAGCGAGAAGAAGTTGACTATATCGAAGGAAAAGTAGAATTTGAAAATGTCTCTTTCGCTTTTCCGGATGACCCAGAGCATCTTGTGTTAAATGACATCTCATTTACAGCAGAGCCAGGAGATACGGTAGGTATCTTAGGTGAAACAGGTGCAGGGAAGTCAACTCTGGTGAACTTGATTTCACGTTTCTTTGACCCGACGGAAGGCCGCATATTAATTGATGATATAGACATTCGTGAAATGAACGTGTTGGATCTGCGGGAAAATATCACGGTTGTTATGCAGGATGCCTTTTTATTTTCCGACACTGTTCGAAGCAACATTTCTTATGCTTCACCTGAAACGCCGCTTGAAGAGGTAGAAGAAGTGGCTGAAGTTGCGGATGCTAAAGAATTTATTGAAAAAATGCCTGAAAAATATGAAACCTATTTAGGTGAACAAGGAAGTGGGCTCTCGGGTGGACAAAAACAACGGGTGTCCTTAGCGCGAGGCTTGTTAAAAGATCCAGCGATTTTAATCTTGGATGACACCACTTCCGCTTTAGACATGGAAACGGAAGCTAGAATTCAAAAAGGAATGGAAGAAATTAGTCGAGAACGAACGACTTTTATCATCGCAAACCGTTTATCTTCCGTTAAAAATGCTGATTTAATTCTGATACTTGCTGGCGGTGAGATTATCGAACGAGGGCAGCATGAGGAATTATTGGAAAAACAAGGTGCCTACTATAGAATTTATGAAGATCAATTAGGGCAAGCGGATTAAAGGAGTGAAAAAGATGGCGCAAACAAGTCAAGTAGATGAAGGAAAACAAAAGGAATCAAGAAACTTTGGCGATTATAAACGAATAGCCAACTATTTAGCCCCTTACAAAAAATCTGTCATTGCTTTATTGCTGATTGTTTTACTCGCAAATGTATTAATGATTATCGGCCCTTATTTAACCCGTATAGTGATTGACGTGGTCATACCACAAGAGAATATTTTCTTACTGGTTTTAGTGATTTTAATCTATTCCGCTGTGACCATATTAAGAGGTTGGACGGTCCGCTATCGTCAGTTTAATATTTCTTTACTCGGGCAAAATGTGTTGCGGGATATTCGTTCAGACTTATTCACGCATATGCAGAAACTTTCTTTTTCGTTCTTTAAAACAAGACCCCATGGGAAAATCTTAACCCGGGTCGTCAATTATATTAATGCCTTAAGCAACATTTTATCTTCCGGCTTTATTAATGTGGTGTCGGATGTGTTAAGTATTTTAGTGACACTGACGATTATGATTTTGATTGATGTGCGCTTGACATTATACAGTTTCGTTTTAATCCCGTTACTTTTTATATTGACGATGTGGATTAAAAACAAGCAACGTGTCGCTTATGACCGATTAAGTGAAAAGCAAGCGGAACTAAATTCTTATATTCATGAAAGTATTGCTGGAATTAAAACGACCCAATCCTTTACTCGAGAGCGATTTAATCGCGATGTCTTTTCAGAAGTCAGCAATCAGCAAAAAACAGCTTGGATGGATGCGGTGAAAGTTCAATTTTTATTAGGACCGGCTGTTCGAAATGTTGCGACACTGACGGTCTCTCTCATTTATTATGTAGGAATTCGCGGGATTGGTGTGGATGTATCAACCGGTGTGCTGATTGCATTCGTTGGATACGTCAATAACTTTTGGAACCCGATTATCAATATTGGTAATTTTTACAATTCGCTTGTTCGTGGGACGGTCTATTTGAGACGTATTTTTGAAATGATGGATATCCCACCAGCCATTACAGATGCAGAAGATGCCTTTGAAATGCCGCCGGTAAAAGGAGAAGTGATTTTCAACGATGTGGAATTTGGATATGAAGAAAGCCAAACCATCTTTGAGAATTTATCTTTTCATGTAGAACCCGGAGAGACGATTGCATTGGTTGGACCCACAGGCGCTGGAAAATCAACGATTACGAATTTAATCCCGCGGTTCTATGATATCCGCAAAGGTGAAATTTTAGTTGATGGAATAAATATTCGCGATGTAACCGTAGATTCTCTACGCGAACAAATTGGTGTCATGCTGCAAGATACGTTTATCTTTACAGGAACGATTATGGATAATATCCGTTATGGGAAACTGGATGCCACTGAAGAAGAAGTGATTGAAGCAGCGAAGATTGTACGTGCCCATAATTTCATTAAGGATCTGCCAAGAGGGTATGAAACACGCGTCCAAGAAAGTGGAAGTACCTTGTCGGCAGGACAAAGACAATTGATTTCATTTGCTCGTACACTGCTTTCTGATCCGAAAGTACTCATTTTAGATGAAGCGACGTCAAGTATAGATACACAGACAGAAATTTTATTGCAAGAAGGTCTTAACAGACTATTAGAAGGACGGACAGCCTTCATCGTTGCTCACCGACTGGCCACTATCCGCAACAGTGACCGAATTTTCTATATCGGAGACCGAAAGATTATAGAAGAAGGAACACACGAAGAATTGATGGCAGAAAGAGGCCATTACTACAAATTATACAAAACACAATCCGATCTGTTGAAAAATATTTAAAAAAAAGCAGAAAAAGGAGTGAGTTGGCACGGTTAAAAGCCAGCTCACTTTTTGGTTGTTTTAGCAAATGAGGAATTGTGACAGACCTTTGAAAATGGTATAATGATAGAAACTCAACGAGAAGGAAGTCGGTCTATGTACTCACACATCGTCATTGATTTAGATGGCACCCTCCTAAAGCCAGATAAAAGTATAGGAGAACTCACGAGGAAAGCTCTCTTATACATTCAAAAAGAATTAGAGATGACATTGATTCTTGCTTCTGGGCGTCCAGTTCCTTTTATGGAACCCATTGCAGAAAGTCTGGAGATGCATAAATATGGAGGCTTTCTCATTTCAAACAATGGAGCGACCGTTTATGACTGTTATAAGCGAGAATACATTTTAGAAAATCATTTAAATGCAGAAGAATTAAAAGAAATTATTCAACAAGTCAACGCGTTTAACCTAGTCCCCGTCATTCACCATGGAGACCATCTCTATGTGGAAGAGCATCATGATGGAATCGTCAAACGTGAAGATCAAGAGTTTAATATTATTACTGGCGAGTTAAACAGCGGGAACTTTTCATTGAAACAAGTCACGAGTTTAGAAGAGGCCATTGACTTCCCGGCTTATAAAGTTTTGATTGCAGGGGACTCAGATTATTTAAAAGAAAATCAAGACCAAATCATTGGCGACTTAAAAGACAAATATACCGGCCTTTTAACGGGTCCTGTCGCTTTGGAGTTCACCAAAAAAGAGGTAGATAAAGCTTTCTCTTTAGCGTGGCTAGCGGAAACTGAAGGCTTCGATCAAGAAAACACCATGGCTTTTGGCGACGGTCAAAATGACATCAGCCTTTTTGAATTTGTACATCATGGCGTCGCTATGGGGAATGCGGTACCAGAACTATTGGAAGTCGCAGACGCCGTCACGTTAAATCATCTAGAAGACGGCATTGGCGATTACTTGAATCAATATTTCGAACTCAATTTAGTGTAATAACATATTTAAAGGGGAGACAACAGGTTAAAACGGAACCAGTTGTCTCTTCATACTTTGAAGGTGATACGAGTTTTGTAGAAGGTTGATATTCGAAGGGGTGAGAGTAATCTGAATGGAAGGGACCCCTATAAATTTTGATTTGATCTTATAATAAGGCAACCTCATATTTGTATAATATGTGTAGCTATAGTTTTCTATTTTCTTAAAATGACGACTTAAGACTTTTCGCAAATAATTTTCACTGATTTGATTCGCCATAAAGTGTCTCAAGTCATGCGCTTTTAATGAATTGGTAAAGTGCAAAAGACCGTATTCACATACTATCCGAATGACTGCTTCCTCCTTACTTTCTTTGGTGCCACACGAGCACTCTACCCAATTTTTCTTTAAATGGATATTAAAATTATGGCAGATAGCGCAGCTGATTCCTCTTATCAATGAATGACTTTGTACGACTGAAATAGGTTCTGCAGGATGCGGAGTATTCATTTCATACGGGCTCAATGCTTGTATAATTTGTTCAGGTTCAGTTGATGCCTTTAGAGAACTTTTTTCTTCTCGAGCAATCCTTTGAATATAATCCCGCAACTCATTTTTTTGGACAATATCAATATCATTTACTTTATCTTTTATTTGAATTCGACTGTGTTCCCCAATAAAAACGAGTGTCCCTCGAACTTTTACATCCAATGATGACCGCTTAAAAATTTGCATGAGATTCTTACTGCACCTGATTGTTTGCGTAATAATATGCTTATCCATAAATTGTCCATTTAATTTACAGACACCATCTTCTAGAATGAATAGATGTTTGTAATTTTTGACTTCAAATATATAACAAGCATGCCCCGTGATTAAAATGAGGTCGTACTCTTGTTCTCCACTATAATTCATCCAATAATTTCGAATAACCACCCAGTGCTCCTGACCATACTCAAGTAGAAATTCATAAACAATCTGTTCACCCCGAGCACCTGCTTCGCGCCGGTCTAAGTCATACTGATGTTTATAAGTAAAATTCGGATCCCTAATTTTCAGTATACGCTGAATATCTAAAGTTGTTGGATAAAGAGCATCTTGTTGCATTTTTTCTGAATTGTATATTTTCATCGTTTCACCTGCTTATTTTATTTAGTCCCTATATATATAATTAGCGAAAAAAGAGAAAAACCACGAAAGAATTTTAATAAAATGTATTTTTGCTCTTTTCGTACATCGAAATGAAGGGTCTAATGAGACTAAGTAGTAAGTAGCAGCGAGTAGTCAGCGTCTATCCATCACAACTGGGTGCGATGTAATGGCTGCAGGACTTCTATCCATCACAACTGGGTGCAATGTAATGGCTGCCGGCCGTCCATCCATCACAACTAGGTACGATGTAATGGCTGCCGGCCGTC
>DATGSY010000097.1:0-4419 GCA_035302125.1 Atopostipes sp. | reverse complement strand
ATTAAAGACTGAATCACGTATCGTACTGGCCACTTTACGGATAACAACGATGTTGGCTTTTTGACCTCGATTTAAATACCAGATCATCATGTATATGAGCTTTAAGGCTATAACGGATGATTTAAACGAGTTACGACCGCCACGCAATATGTTATATGGGTTGTTGCTAGTCCAAACTCGCTTGAAGTGAGGGTTGACGTTCTTTTGAATGTCAATTGTGACCTTACTCATCTTCATCAGTCCAAGCATCTACAATCGTTATTTCTGGCGGTGTATCTGTTTCGTTTTCTTTTGTAATCTTGTCCGTTTCGGCTTTGACTTTATTAATATTTGATTGCATTAAGTCTAATTTTAATCGTCGTTCGTCATCTTCGTTCGTCATATCGACAAATTGCCTAATTGATGTTCTTAATTCAGATATAGCCCTACTCTGGGCATTTAAAAAAGTAGCGTGACGATCCCACGCAAATTGAAATTCGTATTCTTTCTCGACATGCGTTGGTATTGTTAGGGTTTCACCGTCTTCATTCTCACCGATAATATCTTGTTGCATTTTTTCTTTTTTGAGTTCTTTGATCATTTCGTCTTTATCCGTAACAAACATAATTCTTTGAGCTCGAATGATTGCAGCGTATTGTATTTGTATCTGATCCCAAATTAAATCGGATGGATTGCTACTTTCTAGTGTTCCCATTATTTCTAGTGTTTCTTCAGGAATGTACTTACTAAAGAATCCGTGTTTTCTTGCTGCTTGGTTCCGTTTTGTGAATTGATTCTTTGGATTAGGGTTGCCGCTCCTATTCTTTTGCGCCTTAGATGTAGACTTCTTTTTTTGGGTCGTCCTATCGCCAGCTGATTTGGTTGCAACCTTTTTGCTTTGGGTTGCATCTTTTTTGTTGGTTGCATCCCTCGACCATTTTTCACGACTTCGGCGACTTTTTAAAGTTCCTAGTTTAACATTATGCTTTTCAGCTAAATCTTTAAATGTGATTTTTGATGTTTCCCATTCTTTACGTATCTGTTTCCAGTTCGGCTTTGTCATCTACATTCACGCTCCACCCCTTTGTATATATAATTCTATTAGCATTAGTTCTTCTAGACCTAACGGTCTTTAAAATCAGTAATTCTAACTAAGTATAGAGTTATAACTAATAAAAACCCCTTCATTAAAACATACGGGTTTATATAACGCTCGTATAACAAGAAACTTTCTTTTTAATCTTTTTTTTGGCTCGATTAATATAAATTTGAACAGCTGATTTGGATACATTTAATTCGTCTGCTATTGCTTGCATACTCAAACCATTCGCCATATGCAACAAATAACATTGTCTTTCTCTATGCGATAGATCAATTAAAACGTCAATAATCACTTGTTTTTCTTCCTCATTTAAAACTCTTTCTTCCGGCTTGATGTCTAAAGATGGGAATAAATCCATGTCTATTAACGCTCTACGTTGATAAGCTGAGCGTCTATCAATTCCTCGTAAATTGCCTGGTCTGCGCCCTTTTTTTAACCACTTGATAGAAAAAGACATATCATTAATCATGCTATTAATCTTCTTTTTGTCTTCCTGGTCTCCTAAATCATCAGGGTTTAATCTATCTTTCATTTCGTTTAATTCTTTTCGCCCCTCTTCGTACTCGACTATTAGTTTATCCGCCCAGTTTTCTAACTGTTGGTTGCTCATCTAATCGCTCCTTTTCAAACATCAACTTTATGTACTCGCTCCGTTTGATAGGATTAATGACTCCCGCTCTTCTATCCCTTCTGTGCTTGCTTATTTTCCATCGCATTTTTGGAAACTTTGATTTTTTCAATGTCATCACCTCTTTTTTCAAATAAAAAGAGGACACCAAAACAGTGTTTGAACTGTTTCAGTGTCCGCTGGTGGTCCAGTAGGACATATTCAATTAAAATTCTTCTGCTTGCTCTATTTGCATGCGCTTTACTTTTCCTTGATGTGTAATGATTCGATATTCGCCAAAGCTTGGCAACGCTCTCAACTTGGCTCGTCCCTCACATATTATTATAGCGCAACTCGTTGGTAACTTTGAAATATCAAGCTCTAATGTCATGTCATCCGGATCAATATGCAAGTCTTCTGGGGTCATGAACAAACCTCCTAGTGATGTATTAAAACATGAATGTTAAACAAAAGGCAGCAATCGAACTAATGCAGATCAATGTTAGGTTTACTTTATCATCTTTATTCTCGCCACTGCTTGCGACAAAAATAAAAGCAATCAGCATAAATATTATTAAGATAACTCTAAAAGTCGTAATCATGAAGTTTTAACCTCGCCCTCGTATATATCAATCTCTTTAATCTCTAACTCAACCCGTGGGTTGTCTGAGTAATACTTTGATGCATTTAAATCTACCACTTGGCTATCATCTGTGTATATAATGTGATTTAAGGCATCGAGAACCCCTTTTGTAAAGTTATCGATGTCTGGCTTGACGACAGGGCGCTTTATTCCCGCTAAGAATAGCGCTCTGTTCTTTTTTGTTGTTGATTTAGGTATTTGTCTATAAATCTTCATCCGAACGCTCAGAGCACCCTCTAATTTCGTTTTTGGCGCATGTTGGCGAGCAACCAAACCGACAAACTGTTTATAGTCTCTTGAATTTTGAGGGTCATACATGATTGTTTTTCCGTATCTAGTTTTTCCTGCTCTAGGTCTTCCTTGTGCGACGGGTTCTCCTGGTATCGTAAATTCAACCATTTAAATGCTCCCTTCAGGTCTAATTTTAAAGCTGGGACGTGTCTCTATCTCTTCCTTTTTAAAATAAGTTTTCTTGCTAAGACTCGAAAAGGTAGTCTGATAGTTTTTAACACATGCGACCTCATCTTCAGAACTTGAAAAATAGAGGTTGTCCAAATCGTTGTTTGCGATCATTCCCATTGCTTCTTCTACAGTTATTTGTTTGAAATTAATCAATATCCATTCTCCTGCCTTTCGTGATTTACTTTGTTTTTGTCGATATAGGCCTGTTCGATTTGCTCCTCAGTAAAATGAAAACCATTCATGCCAATGTTTAAAAATAATATCCACGCCATTCTAAAAGCGTATTGGTTTGGTGGAAATCCTGTTATATTTTCGGACGACTCATTGTCATAAATTCTAATAGCTGAATTATTTAAAAAATAAATCATTTCTAAATACCATTCTGATAATTCACCGTCAATTTCTTCTGGGTCTAATTGCTCTTCGTAAATCCAAAGTGCATCTTCCCAACCCTTTTGAATTGCTAGTGATAGAAAGAAGTGCAAGCTGTCAATGTATTCTTCGAGGAGTGGGTTTTCTTGTATGCCAGTTGCATGGCAGTAACCGCATGCTTCCTGGTATGCGCTATCAAAATATCCATATCCATTACAGGCATGGCAATATATGATGTTTGGCTCTTGATCCTTACTCCAATGCTTAAACCATCTAGCTTCATTCGCAAACTCTGCTAATTCGACTTGCAAGGCCACATACGTATTAGCAACTAGATCGGCATCTTTCAGACCTTTTTCCTCTCGTATTCTATTATCTAAATTTCTTTGCATATCAATTAGTGTTTGTAGATTCATTGCTTACCTCCTGTAAATTGATTCCCTTAAACCGCACCTCTTGAATTCCCGCAATTCGCTTGCAACCCTCTTGTATAAAGTCGATTCAGTTTGCCAGAACACTTGATCTAATTCGTCTTCTTTTGCTTCTGAAAAGTTCCTTTTTTTAAAATTGTCATGTTTGTTTTTTCGTGATTCTGCGTGTTTAACATGAGCCTGATAAGCTTTTTTTTCGTACTTATCAATCAAGTCATCAATAGTCATTCTTCACCCTCCAATAATTCAGGATTCTCGTATATGTTGCCAACAATTTCCACATCGTCAGTTGCTTCAAATAAGTCTTCTGAGATGCCGACCCAATTGTAAATGAATGCTCCTTCGTCGAATTTCACTACTCCATAGCACCCAAAGTGGTTGTCATAGCCAATGTCGCCCTCATAAATTTCTGCGCCACTCTTATCTTTCAGACCCGTATTTTGTACTAGTTTAAAACCGTCAATTCTATCTAAACACTTTCCGCCTTTTAAATTAATATTTTCAACAACCGTGTGTTTTCCTTTGTACTCAATAGTCGCTTTATCAAATTTGAAATCTATTCTGATTACTTCGCAAATACTCCCTTTGTAAAACGCTCGATAATTAATTACCCTCATTCTTCACCCTCCAATGCTTTTAACGATACCAACGCATCCCATAAGCACTCATTTTCCAAATCGTCTATCGCTTTTTTAATCACTTCACGATAGCGTTTGTTTTCCTTGTCTAAATAAATTACTTTATCCAAATTTTTATGGGTTTCTGACATCTGAAACCTGCTCTCTTCCTCCAGTTCCTGTACTCGTTCAGCTTGTTCGATAAG
>DATGSY010000096.1:0-4654 GCA_035302125.1 Atopostipes sp. | reverse complement strand
CCTGATCTTAGCAAGACTCGGTTTCTACGGTGATCGCTACTACCGCGCGACGGTGACACTTGTGGATGAATTAGGTCGCCCAGTAGAAGGCTTAACCGCAGACGACTTTAATATCGATACATTTGGAGGCATCGTGAACTTCTCGGCGGACGGCAATGTTTATCGCTTAGACACAGAAGAAGCTGGAGAGTTGCGTCCGGATCACTCGTTAACGGTTGAAGATGGTGTCGTTCAAGTCAATATTGCGGATGAGCGTGAAGCGGACATTGATGTCGATCAGTCAAGTTTAGTACTGGCAAGACTCGGTTTCTACGGTGACCGTTACTACCGTTCAACAATTACTTTAGTGGATGAATTAGGACGACCGGTAGAAGGTTTAACAGCCGACGACTTCAACATTGATACCTTCGGTGGCATCGTGAACTTCTCAGCGGATGGCAATGTGTATCGTTTAGACACAGAAGAAGCCGGTGAGTTACGCCCAGCACATTCTCTATCTGTAGAGGATGGTATTGTCCACATTCATATTGAAGACACTAGAGAAGAAACGCCTGAGACTCCAGATGAAATTGATTTAACACCGTTAATGGACTTAATTGCTGAAGCGGAAGCTATTTCAAATGAAGATGGACAATTTACACCAGAATCCTTTGAGGCTTTACAATATGCTATTTTAAATGCCCAAGCAGCATTAGAGACCATTGAAACGGAAGAAGAGCTTGAAGTTGCGGTAGACGCATTACAAGCAGCCATCGATAATTTAGAAGAAGCGGTGACTGAACCTGAAGAACCAGCTGACCCAGAAGAGCCAGAAGAATCTGAAGGTCCTGGAGATCTAGATGAGGAAGAAGAGCAAGACGAAGAAGATACGGACGATGCTCAAGAATCAGAAGACACAGAAGAAGAGATTGTCGTTGATGCAGATGAATTACCACAAACAGGTACAGCTTCATCGTCAACATCATTAATGGCTGGTTTAGTTTCTGTATTATCTGGTCTAGGATTGATGGTCTTTCCAAAAGGTAAAAGGAAAGAATAAAGGAAACAAAATCCTTAAGTAAAAATTAAATATAATCATTGAAAAGATGCTGATGAATCGGGAATTATCAGCGTCTTTTTTATTTATAAAACATTAGAGAATTAAATCGAAAGAGCGCGATATCATTTATCGATTCATTTTACTTCATGTTATACTTTCTCTGTAGAGATTGCATTCCATTTCAAGAAACACAAAAAAGTGAAAAAGAATCTAACAGCTGTCTTAGTCATTTTCGAAGAAGAGGGTTAGATTGGAGAGGGGTCATTGGATTGGTGGATAAAGATAAAAAAAGAAAAATCATATTGGATGTCGATCCAGGGGTGGATGATGCTTTTGCGATTGCGATGGCAGCATATGAGGAAACATTAGAAATTCTCGCGATTCATACGGTGGCTGGAAATGTGACGCTTGAACACACCACGAAAAATGCGCGTGGTTTTGCGAAGTTGTTGGGGTTAGATGTTCCAATCGCTAAAGGAGCAAGTGAACCATTAGTGTTTGAACCGTTTTATGCAGCGGAAGTACATGGGGAAAATGGGTTTGGCGATATTGAGTTGGATGATTTAGCTCCTTTATCTTCGAAAACTGCGATGGAATCCTATGTGGATATCTTATCGAATACAGAGGAGAAGGTCACGATTGTAGCGACAGGTCCGTTAACGAATGTCGCGTTATTGCTGAAGAGCTATCCGCACTTAAAGGAGAAAATCGAAGGGATTTCTTTGATGGGCGGAGGCTTAAAAGGTGGAAATACAACGAGTGCTGGGGAGTTCAATTTCTTCTATGACCCCCATGCGGCGCATATTGTATTGAACAGCGAATTGCCGATTGTGATGGCCAGTTTAGATGCTACGGAACAAAGTGAATTTCGTCAAAAAGATGCTGAACGGTTGAAGCGTGAAGGCGGAGCAGTCGGTGAGTTGTTGCATGACATTTCCCAAGCGGCTTTAACATTTAATGCTGAAGCAAATGCGATTGATTTTATGAGTTTACATGACGTGATAGCGGTACTTTATTTAGTGCAGCCGAATTTGTTTACGACAAAAGATGCGATTGTCCATGTGGCTTATGATAGCGGCGTAATGCGTGGGTTTAGTCATGCGGATGTGCGTAAGCGTGCGGAAGGCGAACCGAATGCGAAAGTCATGGTCGGTCTGGATAAAGAAGCATTCCTGGACTATGTCTTAAAAAAGATTATTCAAGCCAATCAATAAAAAACTATTCTATAAAAAAGTCATTGACGACTGTCTTCTTATTCTAATAGAAGAAAAGACCTCAATGACTTTTTTTGTTTTATTTTGTTTTAAACTATGTCGCTACATTAATTGATGAGCTGTGCCGCTGCTTCATCCGCAATGATCGTAACATCCGGGTGATGGATTAATACCGTTGAAGGGATGTCTTCTGTCGCTTCTTTGGCAGTGACTAAATCTTTAATCGCTTCTGCTTTTTCTTCACCAAAAGCTAATAAGATAATTTTTTCGCCGCCAAGATTGATTTTAGACCCATCGAGTAGGCATAACGTGGTACGTCTTCTTCTTTTTCAAAGAAACGTTTGTTGGCTTGAATGGTAAATACAATTAACTGTTTTTAAATTGAATGATGTAACAATAAATAAACTTTATCGTTTTATAAACAAATTACGAAACAATAAATGAATTTTATCGTTCTCAATTCACATTACGAAACAATAAATAGATTTTATCATTTTTTTACCGAATTACAGAACAATAAATTCATTCTTAGGTTGTTCTTGTTATAATGGATGCAGGTAAAGGAGAATAAAATGAAAACGATTATATTTGATATGGATGGAGTCATTGTAGACTCGGAGTATACTTATTTAGAATCGAAAACGAAGATTCTTCATGATGCTGGCTATGATAAGCCGGTTAGTTATCAATATCAATTCATGGGAACTACATATGAATACATGTGGCAAACGATGAAAGATGAGTTGGGCTTGCCTGAGGATATTCAGTATTACATTTCAGAAATGAATCGTCTACGCGAAGAGATGATTCAAGAAAACGGTGTTCTTGGAATCAAACACGCAGTCGATGTTATCCGAGATTTAGAAGCGCAAGGTTACCGTTTGGCAGTTGCTTCATCTTCTCCGAAAAAAGAGATTAAACGAAACTTAAATGAATTAGGTGTCATTGATTCATTTGAATATTTAGTCAGTGGAGAAGAAGTCGATAACTCAAAACCGGCTCCTGATATTTTCTTATGAGCGGCTGAATTACTAGGCGTAGAACCGGATGACTGTTTAGTGATTGAAGATACTGAAAATGGTGTGAAAGCAGCTAAAGCGGCAGGCATGTATTGCATTGGCTTTAAAAACCCGGATTATCCAGCGCAAAACTTAGAACTAGCTGATCAAGTGGTTACAGATTTAAAAGAAATGACTATTCCAAACAATCAGTAGAAGCGAGGAGACATGAAGATGGAAATTATTTTAGATACAGCCAACTTGGAAGAAATTAAGAAATATGATGAGATGCTTGAAATCGCTGGCGTCACGACGAACCCATCGATATGTAAAAAAGAAGGCGTCAAAGATTTCTTTGGACATATGAAAGAGATTCGTCTAGTCATCGGATCGGATAAAAGCTTCCACGTGCAAGTCGTTGCTCAAGACGTTGATGGTATGTTGGAAGATGCGAAAGTGATTCTTGAAGAAGTCGACGACCAAGTTTATATTAAAGTGCCAACGACGCCAAATGGCTTGAAAGTCATGAAGGCATTGAAAGAACGTGGAGTCAATGTCACAGCTACTGGTATCTATACGAAAATGCAAGCGTACTTGGCGATTAATGTCGGTGCCGATTATTTAGCGCCGTATTATAACCGGATGGAAAACCAAAACATCGATCCAAGAGAAGCCATTTTTGAAATCGAGCGTTTAATTGACCGTCACGGAAGTTCGACGAAAATTTTAGCGGCAAGTTTTAAAAACGTCAATCAGGTGACTTCTGCATTAGAACATGGCGCACATGCTGTCACAGTTGCAACGGATATTTTAGAAAGTGCATTAAGCTTACCTTCAATTCAAAAAGCTGTTGACGATTTCTCAACAGATTGGGAAACGTTATACGGTGAAGGGCAATCCATTTCAACATTAAATGAAATAAAATAAGTTTTATGGACAGTTAGAAAACAATTTCTAGCTGTCTCCTTTTTTTCTCAAAGCTCCAAAAATGAAACAAATCAGTTTGCCAAATTCGTTGCTCTAAACAATTACGACCCTTTTTAAATATGGTTAGATTAACTTGAAGAAAAAAGTCAGTTTGATACTTTTGTCGGTTTTCCAAATGCAGCGGTAGACCGCATCATTCCGATGCAAAGCCAGGAAGATCCCTTATACATATCCGTTGAACCGTTTAGCGAATGGATCATTGATGATTCGCAAATGAAAAATACAGATTTACAATTAGAAGGTGTGGGTTACGAAAAGTCTTTAGAACCTTTCATTGAACGTAAACTATTATCTGTAAACACAGGTCACGCAACAGTTGCCTATACTGCCAAAATGTTTGGTTATGAAACGATTAAAGAGGGCATAGAAGACAAAAAAGTCCTCTTGCAACTAGAAGCTGTTTTGCAAGAGACGGG